>NZ_JAROKN010000060.1:0-16719 GCF_029455255.1 Arthrobacter vasquezii
GCCGTCGCAGTCGCCGCCGGCAGCAGGGCGGTGACGACGGCGGCATGACTCGCCGGCACAGCGGTGAGTGCGTAGGAGGTCAGGACGGGGAAGCCCACTACGACGCCACCAGCGATGATGGCGAGCCGCGCCCACTGGATACCGCAGGGGAGCCGCTGCCGCATGATGCCCAGCGCAAGGGCTGCGAGAAGCGCGGCCAGCACCGCTCGGCCGGAACCGATGAACAGCGGCGACATCCCCTCCACGGCCACCTTGGTGAACGGAACGGTGAAGGAAAACGCCGCTACGCCGAGAAGCCCCCACCAGGTTCCGGCTGGTCGATGGGATAGCGGTTCAGTTCGCACGAGAGTAGCGCTACTATTGCTGTACATGAACAACGATAGCAGTTCCCGTATTGCTGCGTCACTGAATGACTGGATTTCCGGGGCGGCTCCAGGGTCGCGGCTGCCGTCCACCCGGGCGCTTGTCGCCGAGCATAAGGTGAGCCCGGTAACGGTGCAGAAAGCCTTGCAGCTACTGACTGCCCGAGGGCTGGTGGAGAGTCGTCCCGGATCGGGAACGTTTGTGCGGTCAGTCCGAACCGCCAGGCCCGCTGACTATGGCTGGCAGACCGCCGCGTTGCGATCCCCCAAGGCGCCCCGGCATGGCCTGCCGACTACCCTGCGGGACACGCCGAACGACACGATCGCCTTTCACTCCGGCTATCCGGATTCTGAACTATTGCCGGTCCGTGCGGTCCGGGCAGCCTTGGCGAGGGCATCGCGCAGCGACGCAGCACTGTCCCGTCCACCCGCCGCCGGGCTTCCCGAACTGCGATCCTGGTTCGCGCAGGAACTGCGCGCCGCAACGCCGGCGAGTATCACTCCACCGACGCCGAGTGACGTTCTGGTGTTGCCAGGCAGTCAGAGTGGACTCAGCGCCATCTTCCGCGCGTTGGCCGGCAGCGGGCAGCCCGTTCTGATGGAGTCACCCACCTATTGGGGCGCCATTCTGGCCGCAACGCAGGCCGGTGCCACCATCATCCCGGTTCCGACGGGCGCTGACGGACCGGATCCCGAAGCGCTGGCGCGGGCCTTCGAGGAGACCGGTGCCCGCCTGTTCTACGCCCAGCCCAACTACGCCAACCCCACGGGTGCCCAGTGGGACGCCGAGCGCCGCGAGCAGGTGCTGGACATCGTCCGCGCGCACGGCGCCTTCCTTGTGGAGGATGACTGGGCCCACGACTTCGGGATCAACACCAGTCCGGCTCCCGTCGCGGCGCAGGACGACTCCGGCCACGTGGTCTACCTGCGCTCGCTGACCAAGAGCGTTTCCCCGTCCATCCGGGTTGCTGCCGTCATTGCTCGAGGTCCGGCACGTGAACGGATTCTCGCTGACCAAGGGGCGGAATCAATGTATGTCAGTGGCCTGCTCCAGGCTGCGGCGCTGGATGTCGTCACCCAACCGGCGTGGCAGACCCACCTCCGCGGGCTCCGCCACCAACTCCAATCCCGCCGTGATCTGTTGCTCACCAGCCTGCGCCGGCACGCGCCCTCCGCGCATATCGACCACGTGCCCAAGGGCGGGCTGAACCTGTGGGCACGCCTGCCTGACGGTACCGACGTCGAACAGTTGGCTCGCGACTGTGAGGCCAACGGCGTCGTTATTGCTGCCGGGAATGAATGGTTCCCGGCGGAACCGGTGGGCCCCTTCATCCGGCTGAACTACGCGGGGCCCAACCCCAGTGCCTTCCCCGAAGGCGCTCGGATTCTCGGCGGAATCCTCGAGGGCCAGACACTGGAGGGCGCCGTTACGGTGTAGGCGCCGCAGGGGTCTGCGTTGCCGTCGTTCCGGGTGTCTGTGGCGACGTCGTCTCGGCCGCGGCCTGCGCATAGGATGCCGAGACGCGCCGGTAGACCGGCGTCAGGAAAGCCAGCAGTGCCGCGGCGATGATGACGATTCCGGCGATCAGGAACACCAGCGCTATTCCGCGTGAGGTGCCCTCTCCCAGCAGTGGTGCCAGTTGCGCAGCGCCCTCCGTAGAACGGGCGTAGGGGATGATCCAGATTTCGGCGATGGGCGCGATGAGGAACGCAGTGATCGGGGCAGCCCCCGCCTCGAATGCCATGGCGAGTCCGAAGACGCGCCCCTGACGCGGCAGCGGCACCACCCGTTGGATGACCGTCTGCTCTGCAGCCTCGATGAACGGGATGAGCACCAGATAGAGCCAGATACCGGCGATGTAGAGCCAGGCCCACTCGCGGATGGTGAAGACCGCGCCGATGATTCCCATGATGACGACGGCGATGAGCATGGTTCGCAGCGGATTGGAACCAAGCCCGAACTTGCCGATCAGGGCGCCGCCGACGAGGAACCCGGTCGAACCGAGTGCAAAGTACATTCCCCACAGCTCCACGGGAAACAGTTCCAGGCCGTACGGGTCCATCAACGCCATATAGACGCCGCCCACAAAGTTGTTGAACGTGGAGAACAGGATCAGCGCGAACAAACCGGTGATCGCCAGAACGGCGGCCCAGGAGCCGCGCAGGTCAAAGCTCCCATGGGCATCCGTGGCGGCGGCGCGCACTTCTTCGGGCATGCGCAGGGTGAGCAGGTGCGCATAGGCAAGCGCTGTCAGCACCAGGGCGACGACGATCGTCCAGCCCATCCCGAGCAGCCCGACCGACAAACCGGAGAGAACGGACGTGATGATGAACATCAACCCCTGCACCATCCCCACCAGGCCGTTGGCGTTGGCCCGGCGGTCCGGCTCAATGAGGATGGTGACGGTCGTGGACAGGGCGATGTTGCGCAGATTCTCCACAACCGCGCCGATCAGGATGATCAGCGTGAAGACCCAGAACCAGGGCTGCGTCAGATCCAGCAGGCTGGACCCGGGCGTGTAGAGGAACATGACGCCGGCCAGCAGGAACATGCCCAGGGTGAAAGCTCCGGCGAACCGCATCACCGAGAGCTTGCGGTAGCGGTCCACAAACGTGCCGAAGCTGATGCTCGAGAGCGCGATCAACAGCATGTAGGCACCGCCGATCACCCCGGTGGCGATCACGTTTCGCGTCTCCAGGTAGGCCCAGAATGTCAGGGCAAACCAGAGGTAACTGGTGGTGATGTTCGCAACGCCGGTGTTGAGGAGGATGCCCCAAAACGTACGGGACCGTTCCTCCGGACTGCGTAGCGAGGTGTCGACGGCGTCGCTGTCCGTGACATCGCGGCTGTCCGTCGCGTCGTCGTTCTGGGTAACCGCAGCGGCCCGTTCCGGGGCCGGATCCTGCCCGGTCATGCGCCCCAGTTTACTCGCAGCGACTGACTCGGCTAGTAGCTTCCGGAGGCTCCGCCGCCGGTAAAGCCGCCGCCGCCGTTGAAGGAGGAACCCGAGGTGGTTCCACTGCTTCCGCCTGAGTAGAGCGCAGGGTTGGCGATGTACAGGGGCAGCCAGAGGGCGGGGTTCGTGACGGCGTCGTCCTTGCGATGGTTGTACCGGTACTTACGGTAGGCCTCACGCTGCTCGTCGGTGAGGTGCAGGTCCGGATCGGCTTCCTCCGCGGCGCGGATTTCCTCGTCAGCAAGACGACGACGACGGCGGCTGTCCCGCACGATGACAGCCACCACAATGCCGAAAAAGGCCACCATAGCGCCGACGATTGAGGCTGGCAGAACCCAGGCGAAGGGATCGCTGGGCGGCTCCTGCCCGTCTGCGTACAGGTAGATCTGCTCGACGGCCTCGGTGAGGCCCTGCGCGTACTCCTCGTCGGCGAAGGCAGGTTCGAGGACATCCTCGACCACGTCTTCCGCCTCGTCGTCGGAGAACTGTTCCCGTACGCCGTCGGCTGTTTCGACGCGGAGTTCCCGTTCTGCGGTGTCGGCGACAATGAGCACTCCGTTGTTGGCGCCGTCGTCTCCTACTTCCCACTCGGTGGCGACAATGCGCGCATAGTCCTCGATGGGCCCGCTGGCGTTCTCGACGGTCAGGACGGCGACCCGCGCGGCGTCGGTGCTGCGGTTTCGATCCTCGATCAGCGCGTTGAGCTCCTGCTCCTGCTGGTCGGTGAGCACCTCGGCGGCGTCCAGGACGTTGCCCTGGGTTGGCGGTGCCGGCGCTGTTGCGGATTCGCTGCCGCAGCCGGTCAGAACAAGCAATAGCGTTGCTGCCGCCGCTGCGCCAATACCTTGTGTTCGAGTGCCCCTCACGAATTCCCCCTGTTGCATGTTCCACCTGTGCACTGGATGCGTTCCATGGTCTCAACACATCGAGTTCACATTCGACCGTCAAAGGGATGATTTCGGGCGTTCCGCGCCCAGTTCCGCCAAACCCTTGTAGGCCCGAGGGCCCCGACATAGCATCCAGTCATGGAGATCGTCGAGTATAGGCCGTCGCGTGACCAGCTCGTCTATACCTTCGGCGGTGCTCCCCCTGTCATGACGGTGAAGCCGGGAACGGTCCTCAAGCTCTGGTCGGAGGACGCCTTCAACCACGCGCTCACCTCTGTCGAGGATCTGTCCAGCGAGAAGGTGGACCTGCGCTTCGTCAATCCGCAGACCGGGCCCTTCTATGTTCAGGGTGCTGAACCGGGAGACACACTCGTCCTCCACATCGTCGACCTGACGCCGGCCAGGACCTGGGGCGCTTCCGCCACCATCCCGTTCTTCGGAGGCCTGACCAGCACCGACCGCACCGCCCTCCTGCAGGATCCATTGCCCGACACCACCTGGATCTACCACGTCGACTCCCAGCGCAATACGGTCGGGTTCGAATCCCGGTTCGGCGATTTCCAGGTTCAATTGCCGTTGGAGCCGATGCTCGGCACGGTTGGCGTTGCCCCGCCCGGAGGAGAAGTGCGTTCCTCCCTGGTCCCCGAGCGGTTTGGCGGGAACATGGATTCGCCGGAGGTCAAGGCGGGCTCAACCATCTACCTCGGAGTAAACGTCGAGGGAGCGCTCTTCTCGATCGGCGACGGCCACTACCGGCAGGGTGAGGGCGAGGCGTGCGGCACCGCCGTCGAGGGCGCCATGGACTCCACGATCATCGTGGAGCTGATCAAGGGCGGGGCCCCGGCCTGGCCGCGCATCGAGACGGATAGCCACTGGATGGCAGTCGGCTCGTCCCGTCCGATGGAGGATTCCTGGCGGATCGGCCAGCTCGAAATGGTGCGCTGGTTCGTCGAACTCTTCGGGCTGCACGCCATGGACGCCTATCAGCTCCTCACCCAGACGGCGCAGGCACCGATCGCCAACGCCGTGGACGCCAACTACAGCGTGGTTGTGAAGGCTGCCAAGTCGCTGTTCCCGACAGCCAGCGCCTACGACGGCGTCCACACCGACCTGCGGAACCGTAGCGCCGGAATCTAGGCACCGAGGAAGGACTACAGATGGATCTGCAGCTCAACGGGCTGACCGCCCTTGTGACCGGAGGAACGAAGGGAATCGGCCGCGCGATTGTGGAGACGTTCGCGGCGGAGGGGGCCAATGTCGCGTTCTGCGCCAGGACCGCTGCCGACGTCGAAGCCACCCGGGACGCGGTGGGCAGGGATCTTGGGGGCGGCTTAGGCGCTGGGTCTGGCTTGGACACTGTGGTGGGCACCGCCGTCGACGTCGGTGATGGCGGCGCAGTGGCGCGCTGGGTGAGCGATACGGCGACCAGGTTCGGAGGCATCGACATGGTGATCAGCAATGTCAGCGCACTGGCGATCCCCGATACCGAGGAAAACTGGGAAGCCTCCCTCAACGTCGATCTCATGGGCACCGTCCGGCTGGTCAAGGCAGCGCTGCCGCACCTTGAGCAGAGCAAGTCGCCGTCAATTACCGCCATCTCGAGCGTCTCCGGCAGGGAGGTGGATTTCGCCTCAGGACCTTATGGCACAGTGAAGTCGGCGATCATCGCGTACATGGCCGGCCTTGCCTTCCAGCTTGCCGAACAGGGCATCCGCGCCAACACAGTCTCACCCGGGAACACCTATCATCCCGGCGGTGTCTGGGAGCAGATCGAGCAGGGCAACCCCGAACTGTTCAGCATGGCGATGGGCCTGAACCCCACCCACCGGATGGGCACGCCGCAGGAGATCGCGGACACGGTGGTATTCATCGCCAGCCCGAAGTCGAGCCGGACCACGGGCGCCAACGTGCTTGTGGACGGTGGACTGAGCCGCGGGATCCAGTTCTAGGGCGTTTGGACCGTTGGGTGCCGGGCCGGATTCCCCAACTCTTGCCGGGAAAGCTGCGTTTCATCCGCGTGTTGAACGGCGACACGCGGGATGGGAGCTAGTAGTTGGGGAATCCGGTCCGCTACACCGGGCAACGCCCCAGGGTTTCCTCCGGACCATGAGCGGCGTAGAGTCGCCCGCATGGCTGGCACACTGACACGTCCCCGTAACGGCAAACTCATCGCAGGAGTCTGCGCGGCTCTCGCATCCGGTTTCGGTCTGCCCAAGTGGTTGGTCCGGCTCGGATTCATTATCTTTGGGCTGGTGGGCATCGGCGAGCTGGTCTACATCATTCTGTGGATTGTGCTGCCCAAGTCCGACCGCTGATTACGGTTGCCGCTTAGCGGTTCACACTTGAGAGGCACGCTGGCCGCTGTCGGTTGCGCGCATGGCCGTGGCATCCAATTTGGCTGCGCGCCAGAGGTTGATCGCCAGCAGGATGGTCACCGGCGTCCAGATGGCGCGCTCTACCCGTGAAGGCGAGGCCGCGTTCAGTATGGTTCCCACCGCCATTAGGGCACTCGTGCCGTACATGAACCGGGAGCGGATCGATGTAGGTGCCAGGCGTGTTCCCGCGACGCCTGCCAGTCCCGTATAGATCGCAGCAGCGACGGCGCTGCTGATGCGGAGATTTTGCGGCAGGACGCCCGAATGGGCACCTCCGTATGCTGCTCTGCCCCACGGCGCGCCCGCAGCCAAGAGTGTCTGGAAGCAGCCGACAACCACCAGCAGAGCCGCTGCGAGTTTGCCTGGTCGGCTGGCGGGACGATGTTCTACTTTGCTGCGGATCATGGGAGTTCCTTACGTAGTGGCAAGCACATCCGGTTATTCAGAGTGCGACTGGCGCAAGTGGGATGGTTGAGGCATCCGCCCCCTTGATGGGCAGATACAGCACCATTATGGCTGGATCTTCCGCTGGTAGATCACCGCTAGAACCCAGGAAGTAAGGCCCGGCGCAGGGTATCCAGCCCCACCGATCCCAGGTTCAGTGCTTCGGTGTGGAACGCTTTCAGGTTGAAGGCCTCGCCGTCGGTCCGCTCGCGGGTGGCGCGGATCTCCTCCCACAGCCGCTGACCGACTTTGTACGAGGAAGCCTGGCCCGGCCACCCGAGGTAGCGGGTGAACTCGAACTCGAGGGCACCCTCGGAAATATCGAGGTGCCGGGTGAGGAACTCGTATCCTTTCTCCGGCGTCCAGGTTCCGCTGCCCCACTGCTCGGGGACTTCCAGCTCGAGGTGCACCCCAATATCGAAGACCACCCGTGCCGCGCGCATCCGCTGCATGTCCAGCATCCCCATCTGGTCACCAGGATCAGTGAGGTAGCCCAGCTCCAGCATCAGCCGTTCGGCATAGAGCGCCCAGCCTTCACCGTGGCCGGAGACCCAGCAGGCGTGGCGGCGCCAGTTGTTCAGCAATTCCTTCTGGTAGGTCGCCGTTCCGTACTGCAGATGATGCCCCGGCACACCCTCGTGGTACACGGTGCTGGTTTCGGCCCAGGTGGTGAACTCGTCTTCACCGGGCGGGATGGACCACCACATGCGCCCCGGGCGGCTGAAGTCATCGGAGGGCACCGAGTAATAGATCACGCCCTCCTGAGTGGGCGCGATCATGCACTCAAGACAGTTCATGGGTGCCGGAATATCGAAGTGCACTCCGGCGAGGTCTGACAAAGCCTGGTCCGCTGTGGCTTGCATCCAGTCCCTGAGGGCAGCGGAGCCCTTGAGCTGGCGGGAGGGATCCGCGTTCAGGATCGCTTTGGCCTCTTCAATGGTGGCGCCGGGCTTGATCCGGCCGGCCACCTCCACCTGTTCGGCAATCAGCCGGTCCAGCTCAGCCACTGCCCACGCGTAGGTTTCGTCGAGGTCGACGGCGGTGCCCAGGAAGCGCCGTGAGCACAGCTCGTAGTAGGCGCGCCCGACGGCGTCCTTTCCGGGCGCTGCCGGTAGCAGTTCGGTTTCGAGGAAGTTCGCGAAGCCCGCATAGGCTGCTGCGGCGCCTGATGCGCCCCGTTCGAGCCGGCTGCGGGTCCCGGTGTCGAGTTCGTTGCCGTTGACCTGCGCCCCGGCTGCCAGGGACATGAAGTAACCGTTGTCCTTGGCGTGCTCACGCGCTTGCCAGACGACAGCACGGACCTGCCGGGCAGCTGCGACGTGCCCTTCAATGCGGCTTGCACGCAGTGAGGCGATGTAACCCTCCAACGCGCTGCTGACGTTTTCGAGTCTTCCGGCAATATTCTCCCAATCGTCAGCCGATCCCGTGGGCATCAGGTCAAAGACGTTCCGGATCAGCTGGGAAGGGCACTCGATGTTGTTCAGCTCGGTGATGCCTGTGGCGAGGAATTCCAGTTCCAGCCCCAACCGCTCACGCATCGTGTCCAGGGTGACCATATCGACGTCGTCAACTGGGTTGAAACCATCCAGCTTGGCAAGTGTTTCCTGGATGGCTTGGGCGTAGGCCTGTTGGCCGGCGGGGGAGTAGTCGAAGAACCCGCTCCCGTAGCCGGGGGTTCCGAGGGAAGTAGCCAGCTCCGGCTTGAGCCCCAGCAGCCTCAGGAAGAAGGCGTCCGCGACGTCGTCAATAGCGGTCCGGGCGCGGCGAACGGGGGCCAGGGCATCGGTCATGACCTCACAGTAGCCGAGTTCCAGCACTTATTTGTACAGTACGATAATTATATTGTTTCAGCTATCAACTGTGCTCCTTGTAGGCGTTCCAGGAAAGGTTCCCTTGCAGATCCGAACAGTTTTCCCCCATAGCGTCGCTGTTATGGAGGACGTCCTGATCCCGCTCAACGACGGCACCCGGCTGGCGGCCACTGTCTGGTTGCCGGAGGACGCCATCAGTAATCCGGTTCCCGCTCTATTGGAGTACCTGCCGTATCGCCGCGGCGACTGGACAGCGCCGCGCGATGCCCAGCGCCACCCCTGGTACGCCGGTCATGGGTACGCTTCCGTCCGTGTGGACATCCGCGGGTGCGGTGACTCCGAGGGCATCATGCTTGATGAGTACCACCCGCAGGAACAAGCCGACGGCGTGGAGGTTATCGAGTGGCTGGCGGCGCAGCCCTGGTGCACGGGCAAGGTGGGAATGTTCGGTATCTCGTGGGGCGGCTTCAACAGTCTGCAGATCGCCGCCGAACAACCCGAGGCACTCAAAGCCGTTGTCACCGTCTGTTCCACTGATGACCGCTATGCCGATGATGTTCACTACTTCGGCGGCGCCATGCTGGGAATCGACATGCTCTCCTGGGCCGGAACCATGCTGGCCTTCCAGTGCCGGCCACCGGCACCCTGGCGGGTGGGCGACCAGTGGGAAAGCATGTGGAAGGAACGGCTGGAGGGTCTTCAGCCGTTCGCGGAAACCTGGATGGGCCATCAAGAGCGTGACGAGTACTGGCGTCGCGGCTCTGTCTGCGAGGACTATTCCAGGGTCACGGCTGCTGTCATGGCTGTCGGAGGCTGGGCAGATCCCTACCGGAGCGCTGTGCTGCGCCTGGTTGCGGGCTCGGACGGGCCGGTGCAGGGCCTGATCGGCCCGTGGTCCCACCAATACCCCGACATCGCACGGACCCCCGGCCCCAACATCGGCTTCCTCCAGGAGACCCTGCGCTGGTGGGACTACTGGCTCAAGGGGATCGATACCGGCATCATGGCCGAGCCCGCGCTGCGAGCACTCCACCAGGATTCCGTACGTCCGGCCACCCACTACCCGGTGCGTACCGGTACCTGGGTGGGGCTTGAGTCCTGGCCGTCCAAAAGCGTGGACACGGCAACGTTCAACCTGGCCGGTGACCTGCGCAGCACTGCGACCAATGCCGCGCAGCTGGCCGTTGTGGCTACTCCGCAGCACACCGGCATTGACGCCGCGCGGTGGTTTCCCTACGGGAACCTTTCGGACCTGCCTCCGGATCAGCGGTCCGAGGACGGGCGTTCCGTCGTGTTCGAAACCCCCGAGCTGACGGAAAACCTGAACATTCTTGGTTTCCCCAGGTTGCGCCTGCGCGTGAGCAGTACCGCGCGGCGGAGCAATCTGTTCGCGAGATTGTGCGATGTGGCACCGGATGGTTCCAGCACCCTGATCACCCGGGGAGCAATCAACCTGTGCAAACGCAACGGAATGGACCACGCGGAGGACGTCGTTCCGGGCGAGTTCGTAGAGGCCGAGATTGAACTGCGGGCAATCTCGTGGCAACTGCCGGCAGGGCACAAGCTGCGGCTGGCGCTCTCGAACACCTACTGGCCGTGGATCTGGCCGCATGGGGAGCAGGGCGCCCTGACTATCGATGCTTCAGGCTCCGAACTGAGCCTGGACGTACTGGATCCGGCGGTCATCGCTGCAGGTGGAGTCTCCTTCGAGGAGGCCGAACAGTCAGCACCTCTGGACATCAAGCCCGGACCGGTTCTTGAACCGCGTCCGGAACGTGAAGTCCGTTATGAGCCCGCGACGGGCTCCTGGACACTGACCGTGGATCCGAACTTCGGCGGCAACCGGATCTACCCCGACGGGCTGCACTACGGGGAGGAAGCAGTGGAGATCTACCGGATCGAGGAAGCCGATCCACTGTCAGCCTCTGCCGAATCACGATGGAAGATCAGCATGAAGCGCGAGGATTGGTCCGTTCGGATTGAGACCAGCGCTACGGTGACCGCAACTGCGGAACACTATGTGCTGCGCCATTCGGTCACCACCTATAAGGGTGACGAAGTGTTTTTCGAGAAAACTTTCGACAAGCAGATCGCGCGGACGTCCGCGTAACTTCGGACGTCCGCGTGGCAAGGAAGCGAGCACGAGTGATGGCACTGAGCACGCAGGAACCTGCCGGCCGGCCACGGGCCAAGACAGTCGGTGAACGTCAGCGCCACCCCACCGAGGTGAGGCGGCAGCTGGTGATCGATGCCGCCCGTGACGTGATCGCTGACAAGGGCCTGTTCAACGTGGGAATCCGGGATATCTCCCAGGCATGCGGCGTTTCCCCCGGCACCATCACCTATCACTTCAAGGGCCTTGACGAGGTGTTGATGGAGGTGGTCAAGGCCGAGACGGCAAGCTTTTACCTCCCGCTGCGGGAGGCCGCACAAGGTTCGGAGGATCCGGGCAGGGAACTGCTGTTCTTCCTTGACGGGCTGTTCGGATCCGATGAGGAGACACGGCGCCACTGGCTCATCTGGCTGGACTTCTGGGCTGCGGCTGCCCGCGATGACAGCTACGGCAGCTGGATGAACGAGCACTATGACGCGTGGCGGGCTGCACTGCAGGGAATTGCCGAGCGCGGGGTCGCCGAAGGCGCTTTCTCCTGCGAGGACCCCGCGGTTTTCGCAGCAACGACGGCAGCCATGGTGGATGGTCTCGTCGTCCAGTGCTATTCGCGCCGGACATCCATATCAGTGAACCGGGCACGGGAACTGCTGACCGCGTTCGTGAAGCGCGAGCTTCAGATCACGTGAAGCGGTGGAGCCGTCTCAGCAAGCCGGGACGGTTTCCTCAGAGCAGCCTGCGCAGCAGCTTCCGTTTGAGCGCACCGAACGGCGGGTAGGCGAGCCTGAGGGTATCCACCGCCGTCGGCTTGGAAAAGACCGGCTGCAGGTGGCTGAACGTGTCGAAGGACTGGCGGCCGTGGTAGCTGCCGGTCCCGCTCGCGCCCACACCGCCGAAGGGCAGCCCGGGCACCGCAAGTTGGATGGTGCAGACGTTGTGCGCGATGCCGCCGGCCTGCACCTGCTCTGTGAAAACGTCGAGGTGCTCCTCCCGGTCGCTGAACAGGTAGGCCGCCAGCGGGTGTGGGCGCTCGCCGATGAAGCGGATCGCGTCGTCGAGGTCTTCCACTTCGAGGATGGGCAGCAGCGGGCCGAAGATTTCCTCCTGCATGAGGGGTGAGGCGGGGTCGACGTCGCGCAGGATGGTCGGTTCGATATACCGATCGGAGCGCTCGTGCCGTCCTCCGGCGACCACCGTCCCGTCGCCCAGAAGCGTCACCAGCCGGTCAAAGTGGTGGTCGTTGAGAATCCGCCCGTAGTCACCGGAGGTCTGCGGATCGCTGCCGTAGAACTCCCGGACTGCCTCCGAAAGTGCCAGCGCCAGTGCAGGGGCGGCAGCCGGCGTCGTCAATATGTAGTCCGGTGCCACGCACGTCTGGGCGGCGTTCATGAACTTGCCGTAGGCAATGCGGCGGGCGGCGGCCTTGAGATCACCACAGACGACGACGGCGGGAGACTTCCCTCCCAACTCCAGCGTCACCGGGGTGAGGTGCTCGGCGGCCGCTTTCATGACGATCTTGCCGACGCGCTCGCCGCCGGTGTAGAAGATGTGATCGAAGGGCTGGGCGAGGAGGTCGGTGCTCACGTCCACGCCGCCTTCGACGACGGTCACGGCGGATCGGTCAAGGTACTGGGGAACGAGTTCGGCGAGCACGCTGGAGGTGGCCAGTGCCAGTTCGCTGGGTTTGAGGACCGCTGTGTTGCCGGCCGCGAGCGCACCGACCAGCGGAGCCAGGACCAGCTGCAGCGGGTAGTTCCACGGGCCGATGATGAGCACGGTGCCCAGCGGCCGGGGTTGGGTCCAGGCCTTCGCCGGTTGCAGGCCGAGCGGCACGCTGACCTTCGCGGGCGCCATCCACCGGTCAAGGTGCTTCAGTGCGTAGTCGGTCTCCGCGCGGACCAGCGCCACCTCGGAGATGAAGGCCTCGGTGCGGCTCTTTCCGAGGTCCTTTTCGAGGGCGTCGGTGAGTGTGTCTTCGCGTTCGGTGAGCAGACGCAGGAGGGCCTGGAGCTGTCCGCGGCGCCATTCGACCGGGCGGGTGGCGCCGGTGTGGAAGTAGCGTTTGTGATCTTGCAGGATTGCGGCGCCGCTCATCGGCTGTTGTCCTTTGTGATTGCGGGCGTGGGTCGGCCGGTGAAGTGGTCCATTGAGCTGTAGACCTTGAAGACCCGGTCGGCGACGAAGTCCCAGGCTGGTTGCGGCAGGACGTTACGGAGGGTGCCGGCGAGCTGCACGGTCCACGGCAGCTGGACGCGTGCCTTTCCGGCCAGTGTTGCGCGCCAGGCTTTGTCCACCACGTAGTCCGGTTCCATGAGCGGGGTTAGGAGCGGTCCGCGGGCTCCCTCGAACATGCCGGTCTTGATGTAGCTGGGGATGAGTGTGGTGACGGCAATGGGGTGGTGAGTGGATTTCAGCTCGAGGCGAAGGGAGTCGCTCCAGCCGATGACCGCCCATTTCGACGCCGCGTACACGCTCATGCGGGGAACCGAGAGTGTGCCGGAAGCGGAGGCTACGTTGAGGATTCGCGCGGGTGTTCCGCGTTCCATCATTGCCGGCAGGAACTCACGGGTGACGTGCATCAGGCCGCCGGTGTTGATCTGGAGCGTGAGGTCAATGTCCGCGTGGTGGTCGTGGTCCCAGAAGTATTTGCCACGGACAATTCCGGCGTTGTTGATCAGGACATCCGGGGCGCCGACGTCGTTCAGGACCGACTCCGCAGCGGCGGTGATGGATTCGACGGAGGCGACGTCGACCACATTGGTGTGGACCGTCGTCGTACTTGAGGCAAGGCCGGCCGCGACGTTCTGGAGGGCGGTTTCGTCAATATCCCACAGCACGACGGCGGCTGCCCCTTCGCGCACGGCGCGTTCGGCATAGAGCTTTCCCATGCCCATTCCGGCGCCGGTAATCAGGACGGTGCGTCCGCGGACGGTGAATGCCAAGGCGGGTTCCTCTCGCGTGGTGACCGGGGGCCAGCGTGCAGCGGTTGTGGATCAGTAGTGGTCGCGGGCCTGCAACACGACGATATACGTATCAGTCACGAGGTAGACCAGGCGATGTGCCTCATCGATTCGTCTGGACCAGGCTCCGGACAGGATGTGCTTGAGTGGCTCGGGTTTGCCAGTGCCGGTGAACGGGTCGCGCAAGACATCCTGAATCAGCAGATTGATTCGCTTCAGCGTCTTTCTGTCCTGGCCTTGCCAGTAGGTGTAGTCTTCCCACCCGTTCCGGTCGAATGCGAGCTGTCGGCTCACGCGTCGTGGAGTTCGTGAGTCTCGAACTCCCCGCGTCGGGCACGTTCCAGGGAGGCGAGCAGCCGCTCAGCACCTTTCGTATGCCGCAACAGGTAAGCAGTTTCAGTGATCGCGTCGTAATCGTCTTTGGACATGATGACGGCGTTACCGTGCTTAGACACGACTTCGACCGGAGCGTGGTCCTCATTCACCTGCTGGATGAGTCCAAACAGGTTGCGACGAGCGTCTGTTGCGGTGATTGCGGACATTGGTCGACCCCTTCCAAGTGGTACATGAAAGCGTACCACTACGCCGATCGAGAAAGCTCTGCCTGTCGGGATTGATGCGAGCGGTACCCGCAGAAATCAGACAAGGGACTATCTTGACGTGGCGGCCCTTGCCGAAATGATGGGGTTGAGCATGCAGCCGAGGTTCTCAACGGCATGGACGAGTACTACGCCGACCAGAACCGGGACGGTGCGGCGGTGAGATCGCAGGTGGTTCGCCAACTATCCGCGCCCTCACCCAAGGATTCCCGGACCACTAAGCAGCTCGGCTCCTACAAAGGTTTGGTGAGTCGGTGGCAGGATTGGGGCGCCACGGTGGAGACCTGCCAGACACTCGCCGAACAGATGGTTCTTCGAGGGGAGGCGTGATGCTGAAGTTTCGCAATCTGAATATCGATCCCGAGGCACCCGTCGATCAGTGGGGGTTCGAGGGTCTGCTCGCAGCGGTCGAACGTGGCGACATCCGGGACTGGCACCGTATCGCTGAAGCCGTCATGGCGAGCCCTCGCGGGAAAGCGGCAGCAGAACTTAAAGAAGTATTGGCCGCAACGGAGAGTCCAGCCATGTCTGCGCTGTTTTCGCGCATCCTCCGGCATTCAGTGCGGGACGCCGAGGATGCCGAGCGCCAGGAGGTCACGCAGGACCTTGCCGCGTACTTGACGCGCAGCGGTCTGACTCGGGCGGAGTTCGCTCAGCAACTCGGCACGTCGCCTTCGAGGTTGTCCACCTATCTCACCGGGAAAGTGGTGCCGTCGGCAGTGATGATGGTCAGGGCGCGGAGACTGGCCGAGCGCCGCTAGGCGCGCGGTCGCCCCGAGAGCCGCGCGTGTTCGTCTGGGGTGATCGCAAGAAGCGATCCGTGGCGCGCAAGCGGCGGCAGGACGGCGTCGTGCAGGTGCTTCCAATGGCGCAGCTCCGGGTCAGCGGCTTCGAACAGGTGATAACCGCTGAGGCCGAATTCGTCGATCAGCAGCAGCGGGGCTGAGCCATTGGAAGGCAGGACGACGGCGGGACCCTCGCCCTGCCTGATGTCGCCTTTGCCGGCGGCTACTACCCAGGCTTCGAAGTCCGGGTCGAGCAGGCTGCGGCCGCGTTCGATGAAGACGAAAGCGTCCTCCTCGGGGTTGCCGGCTGGCCGGGAGGTCGCGGAGAAGCGGTACCACCAGTCGCCCACATGGAGGAAGGTCACGTCGATGACTGACTTGCCCAAGTCAAGGTACAGCACGGGTGCGCTGAAGCTGGTGAAATCGGCCGTCTCGGTGACGAACATCCGTTGGTAGTCGCTTCCTTGTTCACCGGCGGCCGGGAGGGATGACGCGAAGAACACCAGCCAAGCGCTGCGTTCGTCGGACCAGAAGGCTTTCGGCGCCCAGGCGTTGCCGGCGTCCTCCCGTGCGATGGGGACTAGCCGCGGGCCCGACCACGTGATGAGGTCTTCGGATTCCCAGACGAGGATCGACCTGCTGCCGCGGTGCTCGGCACGGTCCCAGTCGCCGTCGCTTGCGACCCGCAGATCGGTGGCGAGGACCACGAACTTGTCGCGGGTGTGGTCGCGGAAGATGAACGGGTCTCGGGCGCCGCGCTCGCCGACGTCGCTGGTCAGGATCGGGGCGCCGTCATTCAGGGCGGTCCACCTCTTGGCATTCGGGCCGGCATTCACGGCGAAGCGGACCTGCTCGCCGTCCTCCTCCGTCTCGGGTGTGAAGTAGGCGAAGAGCCAGTGCTGGGAGGCTGCGTCGTCGTTGGTTAGGTCAGCGGAAGCGGGGCGAGGGGAAGTCACGCGGAACAGTCTTTCAGACGCTGATCAGTATGCCGCGGGAACTGCTCACGGGTTGGGCAGCGATCCTGAAGGCGAGGTACTAGCCCCTGAGGACCCAGGCCGCGGCGTCGGGCGGGAGGAGCCCCTCCGCGGTCAGGGGTGACGAGGCCAGCACCACGTTTCCGTCCGGAAGGCGGCACGCCTCTTCCCCCATGGCGACGGCAAGCAGAAACTGCTCTCCGCGCTCGCAGATCAGTAAGCCACCGTCTTCGACCCGCCAGGTGCCGCCGTCGTCGGCCGAGAGGATTTCTTTCTCGCGCAGCTGCTTCCGCAATTCGATGGCAGTAGTGACGAGGTGCAGGGTGGATCCACTGTCGGTCAGGTTCGCCTCGACGGACCGCTCGCCCCAGTCCACCGGCGTCGGCAACCAGGGCGCCGACGCGCCGGCGGAGGAGAAGCCGAAGGTGTCGCCCGAATCGACCGTCCAGGGCAGC
>NZ_JAROKN010000061.1:0-16575 GCF_029455255.1 Arthrobacter vasquezii
CGCCGCCAGCGCGCTCTGCGTGCCCGCCAGGGCCGGCGCCAGCGAGATTAGATAGTGCGCGGCGGCGGAGACCGACACCGCCACGGTGAGGACGTAGTCCACCATGAGGGCCGCGGCGACGGTCACGCCGGCCCCGTTGCCCAGATTTCGCCGGGCGATCTCGTAATCGCCACCGCCTGAAGGATAGGCGTGCACTGATTGACGGTAGGACGCTATGACCACCAGCAGCACCACGATGACGGCGAGACCCACCCAGGGCGACACAGCAACAGCTGTAACGCCCGCCAGCGCGAGGGTGAGGAGAATCTCGTCCGGCGAGTACGCTGCCGAGGACAGCGCGCTGGTGGAGAACAGCGGCATGGCGATCTTCTTGGGCAGGGTCTCATGCCGGAGCCGGTCATTGCGGAACGGTTTGCCCACCAGCACCCGCTTGACGGCCTCGAAGAATGTCAGCACAGCCCACAGACTAGCGCGTTTGAGCGGCGTCGCCTCTACCGGACCACTACGCTTAGGTCTGACAATCGGGAAGCAGACAACCAGGGGTGGTCAGTGGCGCATTTCGTAATCATGGGTTGCGGCCGGGTGGGAGTCAGCCTTGCGCATACGCTCGACGAGTCCGGGCACAGCGTTGCGATCATCGATCAGGACGACCGCGCGTTCCGCCGGCTGAGGGGCTCATTCGGCGGCCGCAAGGTCACGGGTGTGGGGTTTGACCGCGACACCCTGAAAAACGCCGACATTGAAAACGCCTATGCCTTTGCGGCTGTCTCCAGCGGAGACAATTCGAATATCCTTGCAACCCGGGTTGCCCGGGAAATCTTTCACGTGCCGCACGTCGTCGCCAGGATCTACGATCCCGGACGGGCCGAAATCTACCAGCGGCTGGGAATACCCACGGTGGCGGCGGTCCGGTGGAGCGCCGACCAGGTTCTGCGCCGGATTCTGCCTGAACAGAGCATCAACGGTGACTTCCGTGAATCCTCGGGCAGGCTCATCCTCGGTGAACTCGCACTCCATGACGGTTGGCTCGGCAGGTCTGTGAAGGAAATCGAATCAGCGGCAGGGGTCCGCGTTGCTTACCTCACCCGATTCGGTGAGGGAATGCTGCCGGTCTCCGGGACCAGCTACCAGGAAGGCGATGTAGTCCACGCCATGATGGAAACTGTCGCAACAGACGAAGTGGCTCGGGTACTGTCGAAGCCGCCTCGGGAGGAGCAGGAATGAAGGTTGTCATCGCCGGGGCCGGGAGTGTCGGGTCATCCATCGCGCGGGAACTTCTCTCCAATAACCACGACATCCTGCTGATTGACGAGAAGCCGGAGGTGGTCGGCCGAAGCGGATTGAAGGGCGCGCGCTGGCTGATCGGCGATGCCTGTGAACTCACCACCCTGAAGGACGCCCGGCTGGACGAGGCCGACGTCGTTGTCTCGGCTACCGGTGATGACAAGGTGAATCTGGTGGTTTCCCTCCTCGCGAAGAGCGAGTTCGGGGTAGGGCGCACCGTGGGCCGGGTCAACAACCCGAAGAACGACTGGATGTTCGACGACTCCTGGGGCGTGGATGTAGCGGTGAACACTCCGCGGCTGATGACCGCGCTCGTGGAGGAAGCGGTGGAGATCGGCGACCTGGTGCGACTGCTGACGCTACAGACAGGTGTCTCAGCGATTGTGGAGTTCACTGTTCCGCAGGATTCCCCGCTCGTGGGACGGACTCTCGGATCGATTGAACTGCCGGCCGACTGCACGGCCGTGGCGATCCTCCGTGACGATGCCCCCATCACGCCCAGCCCCGATGATGTTGTCGAAGCCGGCGATGAACTGTTCTTCGTCGCTGCAATTGCCGCGGAAGACGCACTGAGAGCAGCTCTACGGCCCGCTTCCTGACAAGCCTGTGTCAGGCCGGGGGATGCTCCTTCTTCACAAGCGCCGGCCGGGAGACGAGCCAGGCGAACCAGAGCCCGAGCGCATAGAGCGGAACTCCCATCGCAACCCGGGCGGTGCCGAGCGCCGCGATGTTGTCTGCCAGATACAGCGGCACCTGCACGATGAGCCTCAGCGCGAGCACGGCAACGATCAGCCAGGTGGCCAGCGAGTAGGCCCGGATCCTCGACGCGTTCCTGCGCCACTCGGTTCCCTCTCCCCGGATGAACCCGAAGAGCAGCCCGGCCAGCGGCCACTTGACCGCAATGGAAACGACCATGCCCACGATATACGCGGCATTGGTGAAAAAACCCGGAAGGAAAAAGTCTTCCGCGTTGCCGGTCCGGTTGGCGACGAACGCGCAGATTCCCACACCAATCAGCCCGGACAGAGCCTGGGTGAGCGGTGTCTTGGTCAGCAATCGTGTGATCGTGAAGACGGCCGAGACGGCAAGGGCAACGATGAGCGAGATCTGCAGGTCCCGCAGGATGGTGAAAACCACCGTGAACAGAAGACCCGGAAGGATGCTCTCGGCCAGACCACGCATACCCCCGATCGACTGGAGGACGTCAATTCGCCCGCTTTCGTCCTGACGAACCCCGGCCTTTGCCGCATACTGGCCGGCAAGCGCACTCATGCTCAAGTCTGGAACCGGTTCCCCGGGATTATCCGAGGCGTCGCCGCCGGTGCGGTCCTCAGCGGGCTGGTTCACAGTGACTCCTCAGGACGGCAGACAATCTCGTACCGCGGGTTGTGGATGGTGGGAATGCCGTCGATGAGGCTGACCATGCCCTCGAAAGCCAGATCGACTCCGGGGTCGATCCCCGGGATGCGGCGCTGGCCGATCCAGACAAGCCGGACGCGGGTTCCCGGGGACGCGGCTTCCGCGGCCGGGGAGGCAGCCCGCTGGGTGTGCAGGGCAATCGTGGCGTCGAACTGCGGCGCGGAGCTGCGTGGCAGAATCCTCACCCGTTCGACGAAGCCGCTGCCGGCGAACCGTCCGCGCGCCGGTAATGGAGCCGGTGCCGCTGCCGGGTTCCCTGGTGCACCGTGGTCAGCCAATGTGAGTGATCTCGGGGCCCCGCCGAAGCGGGTCATCCGGTGTCGCTTTTGGCTCCTCAGGCTGCTCAGGCTGCTCAGGCTGCTTCGGGGCTCCGGCGTCCTTCGGCAGCTTGAGCGGAAGAAGTTCACGCGGAGGCAGCGGATGGTCTCCTCGAACCACAACCACGTTGCGGAAGAGCTGCTCCATGGGCCCGGCGATCGCAGGATCCATGGCAGCGGGGCCGCCGAACACTCCCCGGAGGAACCACCTCGGACCGTCAACGCCGACAAATCTGGCAACGCGGAAACCGGCGCGGCCGTCCGGTGTCTGCGCGGGTAGCTTGGCAATCAGTTCAGTCCCGAACTCGCCCTGCCGCTCCGAGACGGTTCCGCCCTGCGAGCCCACCGAGGCACCAATCTGCTCACGGATTTCATCCCAGAGCCCCTCCGACCGTGGAGCGGCGAAGGCCTGGAGCTGCAGGTTGGAGCCATTGATATCCAGCGTCACAGCGATCACGCGTTTGGTCCGTTCCTCAACCTCGAGGCGGAGCTGAAGGTTCTCGGCAGCGGCAATGCGGAGGGCGCCGAGGTCGATGTACCCCGCCGCTGTGTCTTTCTCCGACTCATCGAATGGGCCTGTTGAAGCACGTCCGGGAGTCGGCTCAGCCTGAGCTGGAGCATTCTCTGCACCACGTTCTTCGCGGTCCCCTGCGGTTTCGTCAGGCGAGATCGATGCCGTGTCGTCTTGAGCTGTCTCTGCTGCTTCGCTCTGATGCTGGCTTTTCTTGCGGCGCCCGAAGATCATGATCGGGTTCCTCCTTCGATGGTCATGGGCAGCTGGTCGCTGCCGGTCGGTTGCGTCAGCGTGAGGCTTCTGCGGTCGGAGCGAATCCGCCCGTGGATCCGAAACCGCCGGCTCCGCGCGCTGAGTCCGGAAGGTTCTCCACCGCTACGAATGTCGCCTGCTCCACCTTCTGAATAACCAGCTGGGCGATGCGGTCGCCCCGGCGGAAAGTCAACGGCGCCGACGCATCGGTATTGAGCAGCGTCACGGCAATTTCTCCGCGATAACCGGCGTCTACCGTGCCGGGCGCGTTGACCACAGTGATTCCGTGCCGTGCAGCCAGCCCCGACCGGGGGTGGACGAACGCCGCGTACCCTATCGGCAGTGCGATGCAGACACCGGTAGGAATGAGTGCGCGCTCGCCCGGCTGGAGTTCGAAGTCGATCCTCGTGGACAGGTCGGCGCCGGCGTCACCGGCGTGTGCATAAGCAGGTGGTTCGAGTCCGTCGTCGAGCATTTTGATCTGCACGGATAGAGCTTCCGCGGTATCAAGCATGTCTTCTCCTGCACGATTCTTTGATGGCACGGTTCTTTGGGGGCGGGCACTGCACGCGCTGCTCACCGGCGCGATGCGCCGAAAGCGCGGAATGCGCCGGAGCCCTTTGCTCCTTTTACTCTAGCGCTTCCACCTGCGGGCCAGCGCCTTCGCGCCAGGATGAAAAGCGGTCGGAAAGGTGCTTAGCTAGCTGACATGCCTACAGGATCCGCCGGTGAATCGGTTCTTTACGAAGAGAAGTTGTGGCCGGCACCGTGGATCTGGATGGTGGTGGCCGGCGCAGCCGTCGCCTCGGTGTTCACGTTCATACCGATCAGCATCGAGGCGGGGATTGTTGCCGCCGTCGTTGTTGCGGCCGTATTGACCACCCTGCTGGTGCTGTCCACACCGCGAATTCGGGTAACCGCTGCGGAACTCCAGGTGGGCAAGGCACAGATCGAGCGCCGGTACCTCGGCGACGTCACGGCGTTCACAGGCGCCGACGCCACCGCGCAGCGCGGAACCGAGCTGCATGGGAGGGCCTACCTCTGCATTCGCGGGTGGATCTCGCCCGTCGTCAGGATCACGATCGAGGACGCAGAGGATCCCACGCCGTACTGGTTGACGTCGACGAGGCGGCCGGAGCAGCTCAAAGCCGCGCTGACCGCCCCGGCGCAGGGAGGGTGACGCTTCGGCACGCGACACGAACGGGTGAGAGCATCCGGAAGATAGCGGAAGTCAGCCTTCACAGTCCTTGCAGTAGGCCAACCCGCCCTTTTCCTTCGCAATCTGTGAGCGATGACGCACCAGGAAGCACGAGGCACACGTGAATTCGTCGGCCTGGGCGGGGAGCACGCGCACAAGCAGTTCTTCGCCGGAGAGGTCGGCGCCGGGAAGCTCAAAGCCTTCCGCAGCCTCCGTCTCATCCTCGTCGACAACCGCGGACTGCTTGTCCGTGCGGCGGGACTTCAGCTCTTCAATCGAGTCTTCGCTGACTTCGTCATCAGTCTTCCGCGGCGCATCATAGTCAGTCGCCATAGTTAGTAGTTCACGCTCCGGTGGATGTAAGTGGTCATAGGTGCCATGGTCAAATCCGCGCTACAGGAACGGTGCCGTAAAGCGCAGGAATCCTGTCCGTGTCACAACGCTGAGAGGGCCGCTTTTGTGCCCGCACCGCAGAGATTGTTGCTGATCGCTCCCTCAAAAGCCAATCAGAGCACAAGTTCCGCGCCACACCAGGGATGGAGTAGGAGCCAACCCCTTTGAATGGCAGAGTTTCACTGAAAGTAATGTATGTCGGCTGGAGGGTTTTTCATGCAGGAGCTACGGCTGGTAGGCGTGGATGAGGGCGGAGGTCATCTGCTGCTGAGCGGTGAGGGCGGGGCTTCGTTCCGCCTGCCCGTCAACGAGGCGTTGCGGATGGCGAGCTCGAGGCCATCCACACGTCCGGCGGCACGGCAGGAGCCGTCCGCTGATACCGAGCGGCCGGGCGGTGCAGCCAAGCGCCCCTCCCTTGCGCCCCGAGATATTCAGGCGAGGATCCGCAGCGGCGCAACCGCCCAGGACATCGTCGATGAGACGGGCGTCGAACTGCAGCACGTGCTGCGCTACGAAGGCCCGGTCCGCGCCGAACGCGACTACATGGCTCACCTGGCGCAGCGCGTGGAAGTCGCCTCCCCGCTGCCGTCCAATGACGGATACCGCTCCGCGTTCGGCGAAAGCCCGGCCCAGCTTGAGGATATGGTGCGCTTCCGGCTGCGCGCCTTCGGAGTGGACCCTGATACAGCGCAATGGGACGCCTGGCGAAAGCCGGATGGTTTGTGGGCGGTCGTGGTCAGGTTCGAGCTGCCCACAGGATCCGCCGCCTCCGTCGGTGAGGAGCCGCCGGCGCAGTGGACGTTCAACCCGTCCCGGCGCGCGGTCCTCAACGCAAACCGCTGGGCGCAGGTCCTGAGCGAGCTTGAGCCGCTGGATGGTCCGCTGCCCTCCCGGAAGCTGAGTGCGGTCGCGGACAGGGTCTTCGATTTTGAAACGGATGCGGCCGTTGACTCCCCTGAAGAGGACGATTCCGACGAACTGCTCGAAGTACTGCGCTCACGCCGAGGGCAGCGGCTGGGTGCGGATGAAGACGGCGATGATGCGCTGGCCCTGATGCTCGCCAAGGGCCACATTCCAGCCGCTCACCCCCGCCAGGGAGCTGACGAGGCAGAGGGCACCGACGATTCCGGCAGCGCTGATCCGACTCCCTTCCCGGGGCTGAGCCTGGCTCCCTCCATTTTTGAAGGCAAAGACTCCGAAGACCACACGTACGACGACGGCACTCCCCGTCTTTTCGAAGGCGTCAGCACCGACACGCGTGAAGTAAGCGTCATCGCGAGGCCGCAGCGCTTCGCCCGCGACACTGACGAGGCTGCGGTTCCGCGGTCCGAGAGCAGGGGGTCGGACCGCCGCTCGGAAGGGTCACCGGAACGAGTTCCGGAATCGGAACCGGACGATGCTCCAGCCAAAGCAACTGATCAGAACGCTGACCGGAAACTGAAGCCCCGGCGTTCCAGCGTGCCCAGCTGGGACGAGATCGTGTTCGGGACCAAGGGCGACTAACAGTCCCCGGTCTCAGAGCCTTGCGGCAGCCGGATCGAAGGGCAGCGGCACGTCGCTGCCGGCGTGGGTGCGCGCAGTATGCGCCGTCACTCTGCGCATATGGTGCCTCCGGCAGAGCGTCTCATAACCGATCACCGGACCGGCCGGAAGATCGAGTTCATCGAGCCCTCCGCCCGTCAGCCGCGGCTGGCCGGGATCGCTTTCGGTGCTGGACGGTTCAACATCTCCGACCACCATCTGTTCTCCCTCGACGACCATGACGCCGTCAACCGTGCGCGCGTTGTGCGTGGCCCGGCGCCCGCACCAGCACAATGCCTCCACCTGAAGGACCTGCGTCCTGTCGGCCAGTTCAATCAGCCGCCGCGACCCCGGAAACAGCTGCGTGCGGAAGTCGGAGGTGATTCCAAAGGCGAAGACGTCTATGGCCATGTCGTCGACGATGCGCGCAAGCTGCTCAATCTGCACGGGCGTGTAGAACTGCGCCTCATCGCAGATGAGGTAGTCGACACGGGTTCCGTGAGTGCGGCTTCTGACCAGCTCCTCCCAGAAATCGGTGTCAGAGCGGACCTCAGTTGCCTGGGTCATGAGTCCCAGCCGACTCGAGATGACAGACTCCCCCGCACGGTCATGAGAGCTGAAGAGCAGCCCGGCGCGTCCGCGGGCGCTGTGGTTGTGATCCATCTGCAGGGCAAGAGTGGACTTGCCGCAATCCATGGTCCCGGAGAAGAAAATGAGCTCGGCCATGGATTAGCGTCCGACCATCCGAACCGGACCGGGCCCCGGCTTCACCAGGGTGAGCAACGGCACTTCACGCTCGGCACGCGTGAGGGAGCCGTGCTGACCAACGATCTCGAGTGCTGACGCCGGGACCCGGCGGGTGTCGTAGAACGCTACCGGTTCCCTCGCTGCGATCAGGACATCCCCGATCCGAGGCTCGACGTCCGGCGAGACTGTCCCGAACAGTCCTGCGGTGATCGCCTCCTTTCGGGTGAGGATCCACGCATGCGCACTGTGCGCCGTCCGCCAGGAATCGACTAGACGCTGCATGCCGGCGTCAGGCAGGTCCGGCTCTGTATAGAGGTGAACCATGCGCGGCTCTCCTCCGGTATGCGCGACGCCGTCGACCAGCGAGGCATCAGCCGAGAAGTCGACGTGCTGCTCCGGCGCAACATCCACCATGCCGTGATCCGCCGTCAGCAGCAGCAGGGTGTGGGGCGGGACCTTCGCGGCGAGGGATCGCATGGTCCGGTCCAGGTCTTCAAGCCGGTCCCCCCACTCGGGAGAAGCACAGCCTGAGCGGTGCCCGGTCTTGTCGAGCTCATTCAGATAGAGGTAGACGAGCGCCTGATCGCTCGCACCCAGCGCCTTGCACACCGCCTGCACCCGTGCCTCGGGGGTACCTCCTGCCACGTACCTGCCGCCTCGCAGCGCTGCCCGGGTCAGCCCCGACCCGTCGAAGCGCGCGAGCCCTACGCTCGTGACTGGAAGTTCGGCTGCGACCCTCTCAAACACCGTGGGGTGGGGCTGCCATCGTCCGGGTTGCACCATGGCATCCCAGCCGCCGAGCATGTTCACCACTTTGTCCTGTGCAGGGTCCAGGACGTCGTAGCCCACCAGCCCGTGTTGTCCCGGCGCCAATCCGGTGCCGAGTGAGGCGAGCGCGGCCGCCGTCGTGCTCGGAAAGACCGATCCCAGCTTGCGGGACGAGTCGAGGAACTGCCGCAGGAAAGGTGCATGGCCGGAGCGTTTGCGCAGCAGCGCGGCGCCGAGTCCGTCCACCAGCACCACACACACCCGAGGCGCGGCCGGCAGGTCCAGTGCATTGGGAAATCCGGGGAGTCCGAGAGCTGACGCAGAACTGGTGAAGACCTCGGCGATGGTTGAGCGGCCGTAGGCGGGCGCGGCTGGGAGAGGCTCCGTGTGGAGCGGTGAGGTTGGCACGGGCAGGACTACCGCCCGTGATGGGCTCGGCTGAAACGGGTGGCCAGCCCGGGCTGCCTCCGGTTTGGTCCCGGCTGGTTCACGACGACGCCGGAGACGGCCGGATTGGCGGTGCTCACCGTGCGCAGGGCACGGGCGAAGGACTTGGCGTTCTGCACAGCCTGCAGACCGTCAGCTTCCGCGCTGACGCGAAGCACGATGTCTTCCTGTGCGATGGTGCCGGTGTACCCGTGATCGGCATCGCACTGCGGATCGCCGCAGCTCGCCGGTCCCATGTCCAGCCGCTGACCGCCGGACCAGGCAATGCCGAGGGTGAGTTCACGGACGGGATCGGACGGTTTGTAGTTCTGCGGCTGCGCGTACTGGTAGCTGAGCACAACCGAGCGGATCTGGCTGACCGGAACCGACTCGGTGGACACCTGCGCCGTTACTTGCTCTCCGGTGTCGTCCAGTTGTTGGTCATCCACGTGCGTGACCACCAGCATGTCCTCGGTCAGAACAAGGACGGTGATGTGCCGTCGAATTTCGGTCCGCTCGAAATGGGTCTCCAGATGAACCACGTGCGAGAGGGGTTCCCTGCCATCCAGGGCATCATGGACGACGTCGGCCACCAGCCGCGGGTAGAAGCCCGCTCGTTCGAGGGAGGCATCCAGGTCGCGGCGTTCCGCCGACAGCGATGGAGTCATGATTCCAGTGTGACTTATGCCGAGGGCGCACGCCTAACCGGTGTGGACCGAGGCACCGGCCCGGCGGGGCTGCCTGGGGCGAGTCAGTCGCGCATCGCCCGGCGTGCGCTGTCAGTGCGTTGCTGGGGGTTTCCTACGCTGATTTCTGCGCTGAGGACGGCGAGCCCGCTGGCTGAGACCAGAACCGGGTTGAAACGCAGCAACGCAATCTCGGGATGCCGGTCCTTGAGCAGGGCAACCCGCAGGAGGAGATCCTCGATGGCTGGAACGTCCACTGGCGGCAGCCCCTGGTAGCCGAAAAGCCGTCGGCTTGCCCGCGGCGTCCGGAGAAGATCTGCAGCGTCCAAAGTGGTCAGCGGCGGAATGCCGTGCGCCCAGTCGTCGAGCAGGTTCACCGCATCTCCGGCCATCCCGAATGACACTACAGGTCCAAGCAGGGGGTCCTCGATCGCCCTGATCACGCAGGCCTGCCCCGGCGGCGCCATGGGCTGGACTTCCAGGCCGGGACTCCCGAAGGGGCGAAGTTCGGCCCGCATGGCTTCGATCCCCGCGCGCAGGCCGGAGGCATCCGGGATGTTGAGCCGCACTCCGCCGAAATCGAGGCGGTGCCGCAAATTCTCTTCAACCGTCTTCAGCGCAACCGGCCATCCCAGCGAGTCTGCGGCCTCGACAGCCTCGTCAGCTGAATCGAAGGGAATCGAGGGCAGCACGTTGATGCCGTAACAGTCGAGGAGCTCGTGCAGCTGGCCGCTGTCGAGACGGCGCAGCCCCACATCCCGCACATCGGACAGGACACTGCCGAGCAGGGCAGCAGCGCCTTCCTCATCGACGCTGTCCAGCTGCGCGAACACACCATGCTCGCGCTCCCTCCAGCGGCTGTACCGGACGACCGCGCCCAACGCAGACACAGCGGCTCCGGGACTGGCAAAGCAAGGTACGGAGGCGTCACCGTCTCCGGGCTCGTCCCCGCGGCGTGAATAAGTACCGCGGGCGGCACGCAACCCCTCAAGCTGCGCGGCCGGATCCAGCACGCCGGTGAAGCATGCGACAACTGGCTTGGCCGCAGCGGCGCCGCACTCCTGCAGCACCGGCAGGATCGCCTCGAAGGAGAGCCCGACCACCGGAATGAGGGTGAGAATGAGGGAGTGCACCTCCGGATCCGCGAGTGCCTCGGTGAACGCCGTTTTGAGGGCGGACAGTGCCACGGACTGCCCTGCGTCGAGATCAAGGTGCGCATTCAGCCGCACCACGTTCAGTTCCTGTGCAAGCGCCGCGTCCGCGAGCACTTTCCCCAGGGCAAGTGAGTTGCTGAAGACAGCCACTCCCGTTCCGCCGGGAACAGGCTGGCCGACCACAATCTGCGCTACGTCCATCAGTTGTTCGGTGGTCTCGACGCGGATTACCCCGGACTGCCGCAACATCGCGTCGAGTGCGCCACTGGGCGCCTGCGTTGTGCGTACCGCATGGCCGGGCGGCAGCTGCAGTCCCATGACGTCGGACTTGGCGACGATAACCGGCTTCATGCGGGAAAGTCTGCGTGCGATCCGGGAGAATTTGCGCGGATTGCCGATCGACTCCAGGTACAGTGCTACGGCCCGGGTGTTCGGATCATCCTCCCAGTACTGCATGGCGTCATTACCGGAGACGTCCGCCCGGTTGCCGGCGGACAGCGCCGAGGACAATCCGATGGCGCGCCGGCTGGCGGCGGCATGGAGCATGACGCCGATTGCTGCTGACTGACTGAAGAGGCCCAGCCCGCCACGCTCCGGCAATTCGGGCGCCATCGATGCATTCAGCCGCACGGCTGGATCCGTGTTGATGATGCCCAGGGATGCCGGACCCACAACCCGCATGCCGTAGGAACGGGCGCTGTGCACCAGCGCGCGCTGGCGCGCGAGTCCTTCGCCGTCGTCGTCGGCGAACCCCGCCGTCGCGACAAGCAGCCCTTTCACACCTGCCCGCCCGCACTCCCCGGCGACAGCGAGCACCTGATTGTAGGGCACCGCAATCACGGCGAGATCCACAGGATGGGGTATCTCTGCAATGGAGCCGTAGGCCACCATGCCGTTAAGCTCGAACGCCTCGGGGTTGACGCCGGCAACCGGTCCAGTGAATCCACCGTCGACGATGTGTTCGAGCAGCGAGTAGCCCACGCTCCCCCAGCTGCGGCTGGCACCGATCACTGCAACCGAGGACGGCGCCAGCAGGGTCTGCATGCTGCGCGCCTCGGCGCGGTGCTCACGTGCTTCCATCACTGCGCGGGACTTGTCGGTCGGGTCGATATTGAACGTCAGCTCCACGACACCGTCATCGAAGCGGCGGTCCACCTCGTAGCCGGCTTCGGCGAACACCGTGATCATCTTCCGGTTTTCGGGCAGCACCTCGGCGGTGAATCGCCGGATGCCGTTCTCCCGGGCTGCGACGGCGAGGTGCTCGAGCAGGATAGACCCCAACCCCCGGCCCTGATAGGCGTCAGATACGTTGAAGGCGACCTCGGCCTCGTCGGGATCATCGAGGCGGTCATAACGGCCGATGCCGATGATGTCCTGGCCACGGGTCACGACGAAGGCCACGCGGCCCGCGTGGTCCACCTCGGTGAACCGCTTGAGTTCCCTGGCGCTCAGCGAGGCCTTATAGGTGAAGAACCGCAGGTAGATGGAGTTCTGGGACTGCCTCATATGGAATGCCTGGACGGCGTCCGCATCCAGCGGCGAGATGGGCCGGAGATGGCCGGTCGAGCCGTCCCGCAACACGACGTCCGCCTCCCAATATTCGGGGTATAGTCCGTCAGCCACCATAGACTCACAGTAGTGGGCGGCTGCCTTTTCCGTCAGCCGGAGCCCGGTTGCCGTCCGCCCACACGACCTACCGACCACCGCATACCACCTACGCGATCAGCTGCCGAAGGATTCGACACACCATGGCAAGGCGCCAAGCCACACCCCCCGAGAGGGATTACACCGAGAAGATCATCGACATCGACGTCACCTCCGAAATGGAGGGCTCCTTCCTGGAGTACGCCTATTCGGTGATCTACTCGCGTGCCCTCCCGGACGCCCGCGACGGCTTGAAGCCGGTACAGCGCCGGATCCTGTACATGATGACTGACATGGGTTTGCGTCCCGACCGCGGTCACGTGAAGTCGGCGCGCGTGGTCGGGGAGGTCATGGGCAAGCTTCACCCCCATGGCGATGCAGCCATCTACGACGCCATGGTGCGCATGGCCCAGGACTTTTCGCTCCGCCTTCCCCTGATTGACGGGCACGGAAACTTCGGTTCGCTCGATGACGGCCCGGCCGCTGCCCGCTACACCGAGGCGCGGCTCGCTGCTGCGGCCCTGACCATGACGGACCACCTCGGCGAGGACGTCGTCGATTTCATTCCGAACTACGACAATCAGCTCACCCAGCCCGAGGTCCTCCCGGCAGCCTTCCCGAACCTCCTCGTCAACGGGGCAACCGGAATCGCTGTCGGCATGGCCACCAACATGGCGCCGCACAACCTCGGGGAGGTCATTTCAGCGGCACGGCACCTGATCGACAACCCGGACGCCACGCTGGAAGACCTCATGCGCTTCGTTCCGGGGCCGGACCTCCCGAGCGGCGGCAAGATCGTCGGGCTGGACGGCATCCGTGACGCGTATGCGAGCGGCCGCGGCTCCTTCAAGACCCGCGCCACCGTGGAGGTTGAGCAGCTTTCGGCCCGCCGCACCGGGTTGGTGGTCACGGAACTGCCCTACATGGTGGGGCCGGAAAAGGTGATCGAGAAGATCAAGGATGCTGTAACAGCGAAGAAGCTGCAGGGCATTTCCGACATCGTGGATTTGACTGACCGTACGCACGGGCTGCGGCTGGTCATCGAGCTCAAGAACGGCTTCAATCCCAACGCCGTGCTGGCGCAGCTCTACCGGTACTCGCCGATGGAGGATTCCTTCGGCATCAACAACGTCACCCTGGTGGACGGCCAGCCCCGCACCCTCGGTCTGGTCGAACTGCTTCAGGTGTACGTCAGCCACCGGATCTCGGTTGTCCGGCGCCGTACCTCCTACCGGCTCGGGAAGAAGAAGGACCGGCTCCACCTCGTTGAGGGCCTGCTGATTGCCATTGTGGACATCGACGAGGTCATCCAAATCATCCGGTCCTCGGATGAGGCCGCAGCTGCCCGCGAGCGGCTGATGGCAATCTATGATCTGACCGAGATCCAGGCCAACTACATTCTTGAACTCCGGTTGCGCCAGCTGACCAAGTACTCCCGCATCGAGCTGGAGAAGGAGCAGGACGAGCTGCGCAGGGAGATTGCCGCACTTGAGGAAATCCTCGGCTCCGAGCAGAGGCTGCGCGGGCTGGTATCGGATGAACTCGCCGCCATCGCGGAACAGTTCGCCACGCCGCGGCGCACCGTGCTTCTGGAGTCGGAGGCCAGCGCGCCCTTGAAGGGCACGGTTCTGCCCACGCCTGCCGGCAACGGAGCCAAAGCGCCTCTTGCCCTGGAGATCGCCGACGACCCCTGCTGGGTTCTTCTCTCGACCTCAGGACAGCTCGCCCGCACCACGGGACGGGAGCCGATGTCCGACGGCGGCCAACGCGTCAAGCACGACGCCTTCGCCTCTGTTGTCGCAACCACCGCCCGAGCGGAGATCGGCGCCCTCACCTCGGCGGGCCGCATGCTGCGGCTCCAGGTTGTGGACATGCCCGCTCTGCCGCCGACGAACACCACACCGAATCTGGCCGGCGGGGTTTCCATCAAGGAGTTCATCACGCTGGAGCGCGGCGAATCGCTGGTGGGCCTCGTCCCGCTGGACAAGACGTTCGCGCTTGGAACCGCCCAGGGGATCGTCAAGCGTGTAGTCCCGGACTACCCGCTCAACCGGGATGATTGGGAGGCAATCACCCTCAAGTCGCGGGACAGTGTGGTCGGCCTTGCGGCCGCTGAGGACTCCGACGACCTCGTTTTCATCACCCGGGAAGCGCAGCTGTTGCGCTTCCCGGGTGGCGCCGTCCGGCCTCAGGGACGCACCGCAGGCGGCGTGGCCGGCATCAAGCTGGGAGCTGAGGACACCGTCCTCTTTTTCGGTGCGGTGCGCGCGGGAGATCCTGCCGCCGTCGTCGTCACCATCGCAGCCGGGAGCGAGGCACTGCCCGGAACCACCCCCGGATCGGTGAAGGTGACGGAATTCGCAGAGTACCCGGCCAAGGGACGGGCAACGGGCGGCGTCCGTTGCCACCGCTTCCTGAAGGGCGAGGACCATCTGGTGCTTGCCTGGGCGGGACACGGGCCGGCGCGGGCCGTATCAGCCACCGGCGTTGCCCGGGCACTTCCGACCGAACACGGGCGCCGCGACGGGTCAGGGGTGGCGCTGTCACAACCCGTCGAGGCGATCGGGCCAAGTCCGGAGTAGGAGCCGGTACTACTCCGGCTGCGCGAGCTGCTTCTCGAAGACCATCGACCGGCGCGTTGGGGTGTACCCCATGCGCTCATACAGGCCGAGGGCGCCGGAGGGGTTCTCGGTGTCCACGCCCAGCCCGGCGTTCTCCATGCCGTCTGCCTTGAAACGGCGCATGGCTTCGGCCAGGAGCGCAGGTGCGAGACGACGCCCACGCCAGTCGCGTCTCACGCCCAGCAGCTCGGTGTAGCCCTCATCGTGGCCGACCAGTTCCCTGGACTCGGGGTCATAGCTCGCGATCTCGTACGCGGCCACCTCACCGGAGGAGTTGTCGATGGCGGCAAGGCTCCACTCCGCCCGGAACTCCGGGTGGCTGACGGTGAACCGCCAGCTCTCCTCATCCCGAGGCTCACTCCCCCAGTGATCCTGGAAAGCCTCGTTATGCGCCAGGCGGATGGCCTCGGAGAGGTCGTCGCTGAACGCTACGATCTCGAATTCCGGGTCGAGATCGACCTCCGGGATGTCCTCCGAGAGATCGCGGGTCATTTCCGTGAACCACCGGGTGATGGTGCCGCCGGCCGACTCCATGAGCGCGCGATGCCCCGGATTGAGCTCCTCCACGTAGGAACGGATGAAGCCTCCTTCCACCCCTGCTTCCGCCAGTCTCTTACCCGCACGCTCGACCTGCCAGCCGTGAATCGCCCGGCCGATCCCCCGCCGTCGCCATTCCGGATCGACTCCCCCGAAAACGTGCACCAGCTGTGAACCCGGATTTGCACTGATCCGCCCGAAGGCGCGCGGTGTGCCGCCATCATCGAAACCCATGACGGTGTCCAGCACGGGATCATTCTTGGAAGCTTCGAGGACTTCCTCCAGGTCAGCGCGCTGTTCGATCCAGTCCGGCTTGTCAGCGACCGCCATCCGGCGTAGCAGCGACTCCCAGTCCTCAAGGTCTGTGGCTGTTATTGCCCGCCAGCTCAGCTGCTGGTGGGTTGGAATGAGCTCAGGCGTAGGCATGCTCCCAGCTTAAGTGATTGCCCTCGCTGCCGGCAGCCAGTTCGACGCCGGTGTCACAGCGGAACGCTTCGGCGCGGTCGTGGGTGACCAGGAGCACCGGCCGATCCCCCAGCCCGCTCCGCAGGTCACGCAGGAGGCGGAAAGCGCCGTCGGCGTCAAGGTGGGCAGTGGGCTCGTCGAGGATCAGCACCGACGCTCTGGTCAACAGCGCGCGGGCAACCGCGAGGCGCTGCCGCTCGCCGCCGGAGAACCTGTTCCCGCCCGGGCCGATTTTGGTGTCCAGCCCGTCCGTGCGCCCCCGCACGGTATCGGCCAGCCCTACGGCTTCGAGAACCCGCCACAGCTCATCATCATCAGCGTGTTCCTGCGGGGAACGGGCAAGCAGGAGGTTGGCCCGCACCGAGGAGTCGAACAGGTGGCCTTCCTGCGGGCACCAGGCGGCGGGCAGCATTCCGCCGTCAGCCGCGGCCCCTGCCAGGTAGCTGCCGCTGCTGAGTGGCAGGAACCCGAGCAGTGCGCCGATGAGGGTCGATTTGCCGCTGCCCGAGGGACCCGTGAGTGCGGTCCAGGATCCACTCCGCACCGAGAGCGTGACGCCCTCTACCACTGGAGCACCGGGCTCGTACCCCACAGCGGCGTCCACCAGCGCGAGCACCGCCGCGTCCACG
>NZ_JAROKN010000062.1:0-16508 GCF_029455255.1 Arthrobacter vasquezii
CGGGCCGCATGCGGCACGTCGGCCATCTGCGCATTCAGGATGTCGCCGCGCTCGCCGCCGGTGCAGGTGGCCACCATCACGGACACTCCGGCTGCGACGTAGCTGGCCATGGTGGCCGCGCCCTTGCTCGACTCGTCATCGGGGTGCGCATGCACCGCGAGAAGGCGGTAGCCGCCGTCGTTCTCTGGATTTCCTGAAGGAGTAGCTGGAATTTGCTCCGGGCTGGGCACTGAATGCTCCTGAATCTTTCCTGGTGTGACTAGGCAAGCGGCCCCGGTCAGGGCGCCGGCTGGAAAATGACGGAAATTCACCTACGCACCGGTTGGTAAACTTGGAACCGATGAGCACCGACCACGCGCCAGTACCAAGAGTAGCCAATCGCTACGGCGCCCCCAAGCCGCAGCGGCCCGCCACCGGGCTTGCTCGCCGGCACAAGCGCTGGCTGATCTGGTTCGCCCTGGCTTCAGCGGTGGTTGCCACGGGTGTTTTCAGTATCTTCGCCGGTACGCCGGAGGTTTCATCAAAGGACGTAGGCTTCAGCATTGAAGGCCCCGCCGTGGCCCGCGTGGACTATGAGGTCACCAAGGATCCGGGCGCCACGGCGCAGTGCGCTGTGCAGGTACTGAACCAGTCCTACGCCATCGTGGGCTGGACCGTGGTGACCATCCCGCCCACCAACTCCCAATCCGTTGACGGTGGCACCTCGTCCCACAGCACCACGGTCCGCACCGAGTCTCAGGGGGTCAGCGGCGGCGTCAACGCCTGCTGGCTCCTTGAGGAATCCTGATTGTCACTGATCCAGAATCCGCCCGGTTATTGGGTATTTGAAGCTTGCTGTCTATAATGGACTGATACGTTCCGCCCCGCCCCGCGGTTGGTTCCTACTGAAGTACTTCAGGAGAAGAGGCCATCACGCAGGCGGGGTCTTTGCTTGTAGATGCGCGCATCACGGCAAAGGCCGCAGCCGAATCCCGCTTGAGGGCTTCGACGTACCTAAGGAGATATCGTGTCCACCAACAGCGCATCCGTCGCCTGGCTCACCAAGGAGTCCTACGACCGCCTTAAGGCTGAGCTGGACCACCTGTCCGGCCCAGGCCGCACCGAGATCGTTTCCCGCATTGAGCAGGCCCGCTCTGAGGGTGACCTCAAGGAGAACGGCGGCTACCACGCAGCCAAGGAAGAGCAGGGCAAGGCCGAGGCCCGCATCCGGCAGCTGACCGAACTGCTGAACAACGCACACGTGGGCGAGTCCCCGGCAGATGACGGCATTGTTGAGCCGGGCATGCTGGTCGAGGCGAACATCGCCGGAGACAAGGAGACCTTCCTCCTGGGCAGCCGGGAAGTAGCCGGGGACACGGATCTCAACGTCTACAGCGAGAGGTCCCCGCTGGGCGCAGCGATCCAGGGTCACAAGGCCGGAGACACCGTGAAGTACACCGCGCCCAACGGCAAGGAAATCACCGTCGAGGTCCTGTCGGCTAAGCCCTACGCGGGCTAGCTGTACTTCTCAACTAGCGCTGAGGCGGTCGGTCCCTGACGGGGCCGGCCGCCGCTTCAGTATCAGCGCAGCCAGGATTCCGCCGAGAGCCCCGAAGAGGTGGGCCTGCCAGGAGATGTTCGAGCCGAACTGCGGCAGCACGCCCCAGAGCAGCGAGCCGTACATCAGGAAGAGCAGCCCAGCGAGCAGGATCTGCTTCCAGTCCCGGTTGTAGAAGCCGCGGACCAGCAGGTAGGCAAACAGGCCGAAGACCAGCCCGGACGCACCGATGGTCACTCCGCCGCCGAAGATCCACACGCCCAGCCCGGAGGCCAGCCAGCTTGCCCCGACTGCCACTGCGAAACGCCGGGCGCCCTCCAGGAACGCCAGAAACCCCAGGACCAGCAGCGGCAGCGTATTGCTGAACAGGTGTCCGGCATCCGCGTGCAGCAGCGGCGCGAACAGCACGCCGTCCAGCCCCTCCACTTCCCGCGGCACAATGCCCAGCAGCCGGATCAGGAAGAAACCGGTGGCCGTGTTGACCAGATGCACAATCCACAGCAGGGCAGCGAAGCCGACGACAGTCGTTAACGCACCCCGCGCCCGCTTTGCCAGCATGTCAGCCCTGGATGACGACGGGTTGGAAGCCCTCTGCCCGCAGGTTGTTCAGCACCTGCTCGCAGTGTTCCTCGCCCTTCGTCTCCATGTTGATGGTGATCGCCACGTCCCCCATGCTGATCGAGCCACCCACCCGCGTGTGATCCACACCGGTCACGTTGGCGTCAGACTCCGCAATGATGCGGGAAATGGTGGCCAGCGAACCGGGCCGGTCATCGAGCAGCATCCGCACCACCAGATACCTGCCTGCAGCAGCGAGGCCGCGCTGGATGACCTTGAGCATCAGCATGGGGTCAATGTTGCCGCCGGAAAGCACGACGACGGTGTTCCCCGGGTTGGCCCCGTTTTCCGTCAGTTTTCCATCCAACAGTGCCGCGACGCCCACCGCGCCGGCCGGCTCCACCACCATCTTGGAGCGCTCCAGCAGGAAGATCAGCGCGCGGGCAAGGGAATCCTCGCTCACCGTGACAACGTCGTCGACGAGTTCGCGGATGATCGAGAACGGAAGCTGCCCCGGCCGGCCCACGGCAATGCCGTCCGCAATCGTGGAAACCTTCTGCAGCGGCACGAGGGCGTCCGCTGCGAGCGACGGCGGATAGGCGGCTGCGTTCTCCGCCTGCACGCCGATCACGCGGATCTCCCGGCCCAGCTCCCTGGCACGGGCCTTGACGGCAACTGAGACGCCTGCCAGCAGCCCGCCGCCGCCAACCCCCATGAGGATGGTGTCAACGTCCGGAACCTGCTCGAGGATTTCGAGGCCGATTGTCCCCTGCCCGGCCACCACGTCCACGTTGTCGAACGGGTGGACAAAGACAGCACCGTGCTCATCCGCGTACCGTTTTGCCTCGGTCAGTGCTTCATCCACGTTGTGCCCGTGGAGCACCACCTCCGCACCATGCCCGCGGGTTGCCGCGAGCTTCGGCAGCGCCACACCGAGAGGCATGTAAATGCGTGCCTTGATGCCAAGCCGGGCGGCTGCCACAGCCACGCCCTGGGCATGGTTGCCGGCCGAGGCCGCGACGACGCCGCGTGCCCGCTCCTCCGCGGAAAGCCTGGCCATCCGCGTGTAGGCGCCGCGCACCTTGAAGGAACCTGCGCGCTGCAGGTTCTCGCATTTGAGCGAAACCCTGGCACCGGTCAGCCTGCCAAGTGCGCGGGAGTCTTCGATCGGCGTGTACGCAATGACGCCGTCGAGCATTTTCTGAGCTTCGAGGACGTCCTCGAGGGTCACTGCCAGCTGGGCGAGATCCGTGGTCACGTTGACGCTTCTTTCGTGGAGGGTTCCGGCCCAAGTGGTTCACCGGATGAGTAGGGTGCAGGGACAACGCCCGGGCCGGGATGTCCCGCGGGCGCACCGAGGGCAGGATCCGTCTCCCAGGTGCGGCCCGCTATATAACGAACAACCGTGTTGAGGATCGCCAACAGCGGTACGGAAAACAAGGCGCCGGCAACGCCGGCAATAAGGGAACCGCCCGCAACCGCCAGCACCACTGCGAGGGGGTGCAGCGAGACGGCGCGGCCCATGACGAACGGCTGCAGGATATGCCCTTCCACCTGCTGCACCAGCAGCACGATGGCGAGCATCACCAGTGCGTTGACCCATCCATTGGCCACCAGGGCCAGTAGGACAGCCACCATGCCGGTGAAGAGCGCGCCGAGAATGGGTATGAACGAACCCAGGAAGACCAAAACCGTCAACGGAAGAACGAGCGGCACGCCAATGATGGCGGCTCCCAGACCGATTCCGACAGCGTCGATGAAAGCAACGAGGATCTGCACCCGGACGTAGTTGGCCATCGAGGTCCAGCCCTGGCGGCCGGCGCCCGCGATCGCCGCCCGGGCGCGCCGCGGTGCGAGGCCGGCGATGAAGCGCCAGATGGTGTCGCCGTCGTGCAGGAAGAAGATCAGCGCAAACACCGTGAGCAGCAGTCCGGCCAGGAAGTAGCCGGCACCGGATCCGAAGGAAAGCGCTCCGCTGACAATCACCCCGCTGTTGTTGTCCACAGCATTGGCGACTTCCTCGATGAAGCCGTCAATCTGTGACGAGGTGAGGTCCAGTGGACCGTCGGAGAGCCACTCCTGCACCTGCTCGATCCCCGCCAGCGCCTCGTCCCAGAGTGAAGCGAACCCCACGGCGAGCTGCTGCCCGACCAGGGAAAGGGTGGCGGCCACGGCGAGCAGGAATCCGAGAACGATGACGGAAACGGCGATTCCCCCCGGCACTTTGCGTACGCGCAGGAAGGTCACCGCCGGCAGCAGGAGACTCGAAAGGAGGCCCGCAATCATCAGGGGAATGACCAGCAGTGAAATCTGGCTCATCAGCCACAGCACCGCAGCAGACACCACAAGAATCAGGCCGACGCGCCACGCCCAGGCCGCCCCGATCCTCAACGCATAGGGGACATCCTCGCCGGCAGACCGGCCCGAGGGCGCAACAAGGCCGTTCGAGAAGGACTGCTGCGTTTTCCGCCGCGAAGGACGCGTCATGCCTCAATCTTTTCACAACCGTCTGACGGAACCATTTTCGGCCAACTGTTTGAATTTGTTCGAAACCGTTGTATTTTGTTAAGTGTCTTTCCTTCCGCCAACCTACGGGGTCCGCTGATGCTCGCTGCCGACCGGCATGCTGCCATTCTTGCGAAGCTCGGCGTGCGGCGGACGGTCCGCGTCGGCGAGCTGGCCGAGGCCTTGGGGGTCTCGGAAATGACCATCCGGAGGGACATCGACGTGCTCGATTCCGCCGGCGCACTGCGCAAGGTCCACGGCGGCGCAGCATCCCGGACCGCACTCAGTGCAATCGAACCCGGATTCGGTGTCAACGCAGACCAGCGCATCGAGGCCAAGGAGTCCATTGCCGCAACGGCGGCAGCCCTCATCCAACCGGGCATGACCGTGGCGCTCACCGGCGGAACCACCACCTACCGCCTGGTCGAGCACATCTCCGGGCCCCTGACCATCCTTACCAATTCCGTGCCCGCCGCCGAGAAGCTGCACCGGGCTGCAACACCTGGCGTGACCGTCCTGCTGACCGGCGGTGAGCGCTCCCCTTCCGAAGCGCTGGTAGGGCCCATTGCCGCAGCCACCGTCCGGTCCTTCAACGTGGACCTGTGCTTCATGGGTGCCCACGGCGTGGACGCCCAGGCCGGGATCACCACCCCCAATCTTGCCGAGGCAGACACAAACCGTGCATTTGCCGAGCAGTGCGGCCGGCTGATCGTTCTGGCTGACTCCACCAAGTTCGGCACGGTGAGCCTTGCCCGCATCACCGGGATCGAGCGGGTGCACTGCATTGTGACCGACTCCGAGCCGGATGACCCGCGCTATGCCCGGACAACGAGCATCCTCACTCCCCCAACCGGCCCATCCCCCAAACCCCAGGACACCCCATGACCCAGGTAACCCCCACCCGCTTATCCGACGGACGCGAGCTGATCTATTTCGACGCCAGCGAGGAAGCGGCGGCGCTGCACCGCGACCCTGCCGCCGTCGCCGATTCCCGTGGTCTCCCGCCCCGCGGCGGTACGGGAGACGTACGCTACGACCCCCTGACCGGCGAATGGACGGCCGTGGCCGCACACCGGCAGACGCGCACCCACCTGCCCCCCGCGGACCAGTGTCCACTGTGCCCCTCCACAGCCGGCAACCTGTCCGAAGTTCCCGCCTCCGACTACGAGGTTGTGGTTTTTGAGAACCGCTTCTCCTCCTTTGGACCCGCGCTCGGTGAGCTGCCGGACCTCCAGCCCGCCAGCACAGGCTGGGGCACGACGACGACGGCCTTCGGACGGTGCGAAGTGGTCGCGTTCGATTCCTCCCACGAGGGCTCCTTCGGGTCCTTGCCGCCGGAGCGGGCTCGCACCGTCGTCGAAGCGTGGGCACACCGGACCGAAGCGTTGTCCGCAATGGAAGGCATCCGGCAGGTTTTCCCGTTCGAGAACCGCGGCGCGGACATCGGGGTGACCCTGCTGCATCCGCATGGGCAGATCTACGCCTATCCGTTCGTTCCGCCTCGCGCGGCGCTGATGGGGCAGGCTGCCCGGCGCTATTTTGACGCCGTCGACGGGCGCGGCACCCTGATGGGCTCCGTGCTGAAGTCCGAGCGTGAATCCGGCGAGCGCATGGTGCTTGAAGGCGCACACTTCAGTGCCTACGTGCCGTTCGCTGCACGCTGGCCGCTGGAAGTGCACCTGGTGCCGCACCGTCACGTTCCCGATATTGCCGCACTGACCGGCGAGGAAAAGGACGAGCTGACCACGCTGTACCTCGACCTGCTGGCCCGCGTGGACGGCATCTACAGCACCCCCACCCCCTACATTGCCGCGTGGCATCAGGCGCCCCTGGTTCCTGACCTGCGCGAGGCCGGCTACCTTCACCTGCAGCTGACTTCTCCCCGCAGGGCTGAGGATAAGCTGAAGTTCCTCGCCGGCTCGGAAGCAGCAATGGGTGCTTTCATCAACGACACCACTCCGGAGCAGGTTGCCGCCACCCTGCGCGCCGCAACACCAGCAGGGAAGGTAACAGCATGACTCTCGTTCAGCAGTTTGAGGATCGCTTCGGGCACTCACCCGTCGGCGTTTGGGCAGCTCCCGGCCGCGTCAACGTGATCGGTGAGCACACCGATTACAACGACGGGTTTGTGCTGCCGTTTGCGATCGACCGAGCCACGCAGGTGGCAGCTTCCGTCCGGGAAGACTCCACCGTCCGGGTCAGTTCGACCTTCTCCAGCTCCGGCTCCGGCTCCGGCGAGGTCATCATCAGCGATCTGGATGAACTGGCTGCCGGCGACGTCGAGGGTTGGGCTGCCTACCCGGTGGGCGTTCTGTGGGCCCTGCGGCAGGCGGGCCATTCGGTCATGGGCATGGACCTGCTGATTGACTCGCAGGTTCCGGTTGGAGCCGGCCTGTCGTCCTCCGCCGCCATCGAGTGCGCAGTGGCGGTCGCCGCCAATGAGCTGTACGGGCTCGGTCTCAGCGGCTCGGAGCTCGCGCTCATCGGCCAACGCGCCGAAAACGAGATGGTCGGCGCGCCCACCGGCCTGATGGACCAGTCCGCGTCGCTGCTGGGCAAGCTCGGACACGCGGTGTTCCTGGACTGCCGTACGCAGCACGCCGACCTAGTTCCCCTGCCGTTGCAGGAGAACGGTTTGGCCCTCCTAGTCATCGACACCCGGGTAAGTCATTCCCATGCAACCGGCGGCTACGCATCACGCCGTCGTGCCTGTGAAGTCGGTGCCGATGTCATGGGCGTTCCGGCGCTGCGCGACCTCAGCGAAGAGGACCTCGAGGAGGCATCCGGCCTGCTGGACGAGGAGACGTTCCGGCGGGTACGGCACGTCGTCACGGAGAACGCCCGGGTGCAGGCCGCCGTCGAGCTTCTCCGTAACGAAGGACCACGGGCGATTGCGCCGTTGCTGGATGCGAGCCACGTCTCTATGCGGGACGATTTTGAGATCTCCTGTGCTGAGCTGGACCTCGCCGTTGAATCGTCCCGCGAGGCCGGTGCACTGGGTTCCCGCATGACGGGCGGCGGCTTCGGCGGCTCGGCCATTGCGCTGGTTCAACTGGCGGATCTGGACCGCGTCGGCGCAGCAGTGATGGCGGCCTTTGCCGCAGCGGGTTTCACCGAACCGGCCATCTTCGCGGTGTCCCCGGCGGACGGAGCCGGCCGGGTTTCCTGAGGTTTCTCCGCCACCGCCACCCAACCACCCCAGGAAGATTTGCGCAGGTCCGGTGGGTTCAGCGGCGCTGAACCCACCGGACCTGTGCAAAATTTCCCCTTAACGAGGAAGGCCCCCGGCGGTTGCCGGGGGCATTCCTCGTTAGACCCAAGTCAGAGCGCTGTTACTCGCTGCCACGCAGGATCGCGATGAGGCGGAGGAACTCGATGTACAGCCACACGAGAGTGACTGTCAGACCGAATGCTGCCGTCCAGGAGTACTTGCGCGGTGCACCGTTGCGGACGCCTTCGCTGATCATCGTGAAGTCGATGACCAGGGAGAAAGCGGCGAGGCCGATGGCGAAGACGCCGATGACTACACCCCAGGGGATGGACGTACCGGGAATCATCTCACTTCGGAGGCCGAACATGCTGTCGGTAACTCCGAATAGCATCAGTCCGAGGTTCACGAGGCTGAACAGCGCGTATCCAATGATTGCAATCATGAAGATCTTCATGGCCTTGGGTGTGGCGCGCACCTTGCCGTTCTTGAAGAGCAGCAGCGTCACCGCGAACACCGACAGCGTACCGATCAGCGCCTGCATGGCGATGTTCGGGAACATTGCCTCGAGGAACATGGTGATGCCGCCGAGGAACAGGCCCTCAAGGAACCCGTAGCCAAGAATCAGCGCAGGAACCGGCTCGCGCTTGAAGGAGTTGACCAGGCCCAGCACGAAGCCGCCGATCAGACCGACAATCATCAGCAGCGGCGCCAGCGAGGGGAACAGGAACACCGGAACAGCGGCGCCCACCAACACCATGCCGATCGTGGCAACGGTCTTGACGATGACGTCGTCGAACGTCATGCGCCCCGTATCCGCAGGACCTGCCGAAGGCTGATTGTAGAGGTGCTCCAGCTGCTGCTGGTTCATAGCCGTTTGACCGGCCAAAGCTGTGGAACCGTACGCTGCCGAATTGTTGCCGCGGGCAGCGGTACGGAAGTTCTTACCGTTGAAAACCGGGTTTCCGCCGATTGCCATTGTGATGTAGTCCTCCATCTGGGGGCTGAGATTGTTCAACCCTACCAATATCAACGGATTCCACGCCGTTTTGTTCCTGAACCGCCCAGCCGGCTCTACCCGCGGCTGGAGAGCGCCAACGGTAGACTGTCGGCGTGCCAAACCTCCCTGCAGCCAAAGCTCCCCTGCCCGACGCACTGCCGCTGAAGATGCTGCACGACCGCCTCCTGGTCATCCTGGACAAGGACAGAAGCGAGCGGCGCTCGTCGTCGGGCATTGTCATTCCCGCCACCGCGGTGATGGGTAAGCGGCTCGCGTGGGCAGATGTGGCCGCGGCCGGACCCAGCGTCCGGCAGGTTTCGCGCGGTGACCGCGTGCTGTTCGACCCTGAAGAGAAATCCGAGGTCGACGTCGGCGGCACCGACTACATCCTCCTGCGCGAACGGGACGTCCATGCGGTGGCGCAACCAGAGACCGACGACGCCGGCACCGGCCTCTACCTCTAGCCACACCCTGGCGCCGGCCCAGTTTCCTCGCTCGAAGGCGTTCGCGCTACCCGCCGGTAGTCTCCGCCGAACAGTTGTTATGCAATTGCTATCTGGCAGGCCCCGTATGGCAAAAAGTGGTAACACAGCGCAGGTAACATAATCTCCACACTGAGTGACTTCGATCACAGGCTGTAAGGCCGTCGTACCTCGACGGACAAGCCACCATCGTGGAGGTTCATAACTTGATAACCAAGCCGACGCCGGCATGGCGCAGGAGGCTACTGATCCTGATTGCCGGCCTCATGGCCGCATGCTTCATGAGCGCACCCGCTGCAGGAGCATCAGCCTCCGTTGCTGCACCTGTCATGAACATGCAGACCCCCGCCTCCGTCCAGGCCGGGGAATTCCAAAACAGGATCAGCGGCGTGCTGCGCAACGCCGAGGGTCCGCTTGCAGACGTCCGCATCACGGTCACCGGTGAGGGTTTCGAAGGCGAAACCACCTCCGATGAAAACGGCCGCTGGGTTGTTGAGGTCGAGGAGCAGGGTGCCTACGAGGTGGAACTCGATGAGTCCACCCTCCCCGAGGGAGCCGCTCTGGCCGAAGGCCAGGAGAACCCCCGCACCGTTACCTTCGCCGGAACCACAAACATCACCACGCTCTTCCTGTTCGGTGAGGGCATTGTGCTGGAAACCACGAGTTTCTGGAACGTCTTCGCCGACCGCGCTGTGGCCGGCCTCAGCTTCGGCCTTCTCCTGGCACTGAGCGCGGTCGGGCTCTCACTGATCTTCGGCACCACCGGACTCACCAACTTCGCCCACGGAGAGATGGTCACGGCGGGGGCGGTACTGACCTTCGCCTTCGCGGCCATCGGGCTGCCGGCGTTCCTCGCAATCGTCCTAGCCGTCATTGCAGGAGGTGCGCTGGGCTATGTCCAGGACGCGGGCCTCTGGAAGCCGCTGAGGAAACGGGGCTCCGGGCTCATCCCGATGATGATCGTCAGCATCGGTCTCGCCCTGGCCCTGCGCTACATCATCCAGTTCTTCTTCGGCGGTGCAACGCAGCAACTTCCAGGCGCACAGGGCCGCATCCTCGACTTCGGGCCGGTATCCATCTCGCAGAACAACCTGACGTCGCTGATCACCAGCCTCGTTGTCATCCTGCTCATCGCGTTCCTGCTCCTGCGTACGCGCATCGGCAAGGCAACCCGGGCGGTCGCTGACAACCCGGCGCTGGCAGCTGCATCAGGAATCGACGTCGACCGCGTTATCCGGCTGGTCTGGGTGGTCGGCGGAGCACTCGCGGCCCTCGGCGGCATCCTCTGGGCCTACTACCGCCCCGGTGTCTCCTTCAATATGGGCCAGCAGATTTTGCTGCTGATCTTCGCGGGCGTGGTCCTCGGCGGGCTGGGTACAGTCTTCGGCGCCCTTGTCGGCTCGCTTATCGTTGGCCTCTTCGTCGAAGTGTCCACCATCTGGCTGGAGGCTGACCTCAAGTACGTCGGCGCTCTGCTCATCATGATCATTGTTCTTCTCTTCAAGCCAGAGGGCATCCTCGGCCGTCGAGAGCGCGTAGGTTAGGGGCCACCTGAAATGGACTTCGGAAATATTCTTGCCCTCGCCTTCGGCGAGATCATCAGCCCGACGACGGCGGCCTACGCGCTGGCGGCGCTCGGTCTCGCAGTGCACTTTGGCTATACCGGGCTGCTCAACTTCGGCCAGGCAGGTTTCATGGCGGTCGGCGCGTACGGCTTCGCTATCCCGACCCTCAGTTTCGGTGCGCCGCTTCCGGTCGCAGTACTGATAGCGCTGCTGGCTTCAGTGGTCTTCGCGATCCTGCTCGGCATTCCCACCCTGCGCCTGCGCGCAGATTACCTTGCCATCGTGACCATCGCTGCAGCGGAAATCATCCGCTATGTGGTGACGACCAACAGCCTCACGAACGTCACCGGCTCAGCCAACGGCCTCGCCGGAGGTTTCGAGAACGGGTTCTTCGCGCTGAACCCGTTCCCCGAGGGTGCCTACAACATCGGTCCGGTCGGCATGAACGCGGACGGGCTTTTCATCCGGGTGGTGGGCTGGACGATCGTTGCCCTGGCCTGCCTGTCCGTGTGGCTGCTCATGCGCAGTCCGTGGGGACGGGTGCTGAAGGGTATCCGCGAAGACGAGAACGCTGTGCGTTCCCTCGGCAAGAACGTCTACGCGTACAAGATGCAGGCGCTGATCATCGGTGGTCTGATGGGCACGGTTGCGGGGATGATCTTCACCATCCCCCGCGGGGCCGTGCAGCCGGCGAACTACGCGACGGAGCTCACGTTCTTCCTCTACACCGTGCTGCTGCTCGGCGGCATGGCCACCGTGCTTGGTCCGGTCATCGGCGCAATGATCTTCTGGGTGGTTCTCTCCCTCACCCAGAGCCTGCTCTTCGGCGCCATCGAAACCGGCGCCATCACATTCCTCACCAACGTCCAGGCCGGTCAGCTCCGGTACATCCTGGTGGGTGTTGCGCTCATGCTGCTCATGATCTTCAGGCCGCAGGGCGTACTCGGCAACAAAAAGGAGTTGGCGTTCGCATGAGTGAACCCACGGCGGAACCGACACCGCAACCCCCAGCAAAGCCAGGCGGACGGCGCGCAGCACATGCCGTTTCCGGCTCAGCCCAATCGCCAGCCGGGTCCATGCCCGGGCCCGCGGCGGATGGCATTGACTACATGACTGATTCACGGCCCATCACCGACGACACCCCCGGCCCGGGCTGCCGCAAGCGCGATCCGATCGTCACGGCGAAGAACGTCACCCGGAGCTTCGGAGGCGTCAACGCCGTCGATGTTGAGTACCTCGAGATCCCGCGGAACAAGATCACCGCGCTCATCGGCCCCAATGGCGCAGGCAAGACGACCCTGTTCAATCTGCTCACCGGGTTTGATTCGCCGCAGAGCGGGGAATGGACGTTCGACGGCCAGCCCCTGGCCGGCGTCGCGCCCTACAAAGTGGCGCGTCTCGGCATGGTCCGCACGTTTCAGCTGACCAAAATCATGGGCAAGCTCACCGTCATGGAAAACATGCGCCTCGGCGCTACAGACCAGCCGGGTGAGAGCCTCGCGCGAGCCCTCTTCAAGGGCCTGTGGGGCGGCCGCGAGAAGGAGATCACCGGCCAGGCCGAGGTCCTGCTGAAGAAATTCAAGCTGGATGCCAAGACTGACGACTACGCCGCCTCCCTCTCCGGCGGGCAGCGCAAGCTGCTGGAGATGGCACGGGCCCTGATGGTCAAGCCGCGCCTGGTGATGCTTGACGAGCCGATGGCAGGCGTGAACCCGGCACTCACCCAGTCCCTGCTTGACCACATCAAGAACCTGAAGGCAGAGGGCATGAGTGTCCTGTTCGTCGAACATGACATGCACATGGTCCGGCACGTTGCGGACTGGGTGGTGGTCATGGCGGAAGGCCGCGTGGTCGCGGAGGGAACTCCCGACGTCGTCATGAAGGATCCGGCGGTCATCGACGCCTATCTCGGTGCTCACCACGACGTCGACCTCGGCGACTCCCACGGCGTGGAAAAGCTCGAGGCCGAGCTTTCCCACGACGAGGAGTCTGTGGTGGGAACAGAGAATGCGGGGCTCCTGGACCACGCCAGAATCACCGAGCTTGAGGGCACCGCCCGAGACACTGGAACAGAGGAGAAGCGGCCATGAGCGAAGCAGCGGGAACCGCAGGATCACAGCGCGCCCACGGCGCGGAGTCAGTGCCCGGCAAGTCCGTCGTGAAGGTCACCGATCTAGTGGCCGGCTACCTGCCCGGCGTCAACATCCTGAACGGTTGCTCAATCGAAGCGCGGTCGGGTGAACTGATCGGGATTATCGGTCCCAACGGCGCAGGGAAGTCGACTCTCCTGAAGGCAATGTTCGGCCTTGTGAAAGTGCACTCCGGCACCGTAGTGGTGCGTGACCAGGACATCACCGGCCTGAAAGCCAACAAGCTGGTCAGCAAGGGTGTGGGATTTGTCCCGCAGAACAATAACGTCTTCGCCACCCTGACCATCGAAGAGAACCTTCAGATGGGCATGTACCAGCGGCCCAAGGACTTCAAGGAACGCTTCGACTTTGTCACCGGCCTCTTCCCGGAGCTCGGCAAGCGGCGCGCCCAGCGCGCCGGGTCTCTCTCGGGTGGTGAACGGCAGATGGTGGCCATGGGCAGGGCACTCATGATGGAACCGGCCGTGCTACTCCTTGACGAGCCGTCCGCCGGTCTCTCCCCCGTCAAACAGGATGAGACGTTCCTCCGTGTCCATGAAATCAACCGGGCCGGCGTCTCGGTCATCATGGTGGAGCAGAACGCCAGGCGGTGCCTGCAGATCTGCGACCGCGCCTACGTCCTCGACCAGGGCAAGGACGCCTACACCGGCACCGGACGCGAGCTCATGAAGGACCCCAAGGTTATCCAGCTTTATCTCGGGACGCTCGCCGACACCGCGTAGCTCACGCCAGTAGAGGCCCTCTCCGTCCAGGAGGGGGCCTCAGCTGCGTTAAGGGCCCGCCCACACGCAGAAGAACCCCTCTCAGGCTGGGAGGGGTTCTTCTGTACTGTGCGAGTGAATCAGGTGGTGCGGTTAGAGCTGTCCTGCCTCGGAACGGTAAGGCTGCGGAACATTGTCCGCGTCGAACTCGTAGATACCGATGAAGGCTTCGGTCGGATCACCGTTCTCGTCGAACGTGATCGGGCCGGAGATGCCCTGGTAATCGATATCCTCGCCGTTGCGCTGGAGGGTGATGCAGCCTGCGTAGTCGAAGCACTCAGTGCCCTCCTTGGACACTGCCTCGAGTTCAGCTGCGATTGCTGCTCCGTCAATGCTTCCCGCTGCATCTGCGGCGAGGGCAATGAGGTTCACGGCATCGTAGCTTTCACCTGCGTAGTTCCAGACGTTCAGGTTCGGGTCGATACCGGCCAGCGCCTCCTTGAACTGGTCGCCTGCGAAGGAACCGGGCTGGGTGCCCTGTGCGCCTTCGAGAGTGCCGGGATCGAGATCCTCGCTGTAGTCGGCGGTGTTGCCGTCCACGAAGAACATCGATCCTGGGTCAACACCCTGACCGGTCATCAGCGGGATGATGCTGTTGGCCTGGTCGAAGCTGATAACCACGTAGGCGTCAGGCTCGGCTGCCACGAGGGCGTCCACCTGGCTGCTGAACTGCGAGTCACCCTCATTGAACATTTCCTCGGCGACGACCTGGCCGCCGGCGCTCTCAACTGTTTCCTTGATACTGGCCTGGAGACCGGTGCCGTACGCATCGTTGAGTACGATCATGCCCACGGTCTGTGCACCACAGGCCATGATGTAGTTGCCGAGCACGCGGCCCTGCAGGACGTCGGAGGGAGCGGTCCGCCAGTAGAGCCCGTTGTCATCCCAGTCGGTGAAGTCCGGAGAGGTATTCGCGGGCGACATCTGGACTACGCCTGCGCCGGTGATCTGGTTGATCACCGTCTGCGATACGCCGGACGACGCCGCGCCGACAATCGCACTGACATCCTGGGACAGGAGGTCGGTCACGGACTGCGTTGCAATGTCAGTGGTCGTGTCACCGGAATCGCGGTGGATGATCTCGATGTCCTGGCCGAGCACGCCGCCGGACTCGTTGATTTCCTGTGCCGCGAGGTTGACGCCTGCAATTTCGGGAGGACCGAGGAATGCGAGCGCGCCCGTTGTGGGCAGGAGGGATCCGAGCACCAAGGGAGATTCGGAAGTGGTTTCCGCCTCAGGTACTGCACTCGGATCGCCCTTTTCGCCGGGCTCGGGGGCTGCGCCGCCCTGACTCTCGGGACAGGTGAGTCCCGACGCTGCCGCTGCCGAGGCTGTCTCGTCCGAAGGTGAGGCGCCGTCACCTTCGGGGGTGGGATTTCCACCGCAGGCAGATGCGAAAAGTGCGACTCCCAGACTCAGGGCTGCAATCTTCGCTGCGCGCGGAGCATTCTCCCCGATGCTGAACCGCGCGGAGTTACGTGTTGCTGTCATGAAATTTATCTCCTCGATCGAAAGACTCGATCAGCCTTTGATGCGATCTCCAGGTGTTCCTGGTATGTGAAAAAGCTAGTGCAAAAACGTGTCCAAGATAAGCAAATCTGGTTACATCCTTGTAACGCTCGTCACAGGGGTCTTGACTAGACTTCCAGCGGCATCGATCGAACATGTGTGCGGCTCGCGTATTCTTGATGGGATGCTCTGGTGGACTCCCTGCCGGGACGTCCGTCGGAAGTTACGCCCCAGTAGCCCAATGGCAGAGGCAGGAGACTTAAAATCTTCACAGTGTGGGTTCGAGTCCCACCTGGGGCACCATCGGCGATGCCGCGCAGTCAGCTCTCTTCAGTCCCGAAGTACAGGTGTTTGTGCAGCCGGCAGCCAGGGTTGAACGGTGCACTGCACGAGAAACATCCGTCAGCCTCCAGGTAGTCCCGGATGGACATGGTGCACCGGCACACACCGCACAAGATTGCATCCGTGCCGTACTCCCCCGGTGGCCAGACCTCGGCGGCGTGGTCTGCCGTCTCCGCATGGCACAGATGGCAGGGGTAAAACTCGCCGCAGCACCTGAACCGGATGGCAACGATGTCCAGGTCCGTCCGGTAATGCACGCAGCGCGTTTGATCATCAACCGCACGCCCCAGCACCTTCCTCACGATCGTGAACTATAGCTGCTTAAACGACGACGGCGGCACCCGTGAAGGGTGCCGCCGTCGCCTTGAGGAGGTACTAGGCCTTGAGGAGGTACTAGGCCTTGGCCTTGGTCTTCTCTGTATCCTCGGAGCGGTTCTTGTCCAGCGAGGGCGTCTCCTGCTTCTTCGGCGGAGGAGTGGCAGCCTCACGGAACTGGCGGCGGGGAGTCTGCAGATCCATCAGCTGGGTGGTGTCACGCCCGAAGACGAAACCGAGCACCCAGTTGCCCACTACGCGGGCCTTGCGCTCGAACATGGGCATCGCCATGCCGTGGTAGCCGCGGTGTGCAAGCCACGCGGGCAGTCCGCGCATGCCGAAGCCCATGATGTTGGCTACGCCCTTGTACTGGCCGAACCCGGCAACCGCACCGAGGTTCTTGTGCCTGTATTCACGGACGCGGCCCACGCCGTAGCGCTCAGCGTAGATGTTGTCGGCGAGAAGCTTGGCCTGCCGCACAGCGTGCTGCGCGTTCGGGACGCAGAAACCGCCCACGCCGCCGCCGGAGAGATCGGGCACTGCGGAAACGTCACCGGCCGCCCAGGCGCCGTCCAG
>NZ_JAROKN010000063.1:0-16245 GCF_029455255.1 Arthrobacter vasquezii
GCCAGAGCACCCGCCACGGCGGCCGCACCGGCTGCCGCCGCGCCGGAGGTGGAGGCAACGGGCTGCTCCACAACGGCGGCCAGCGAATCGACAGCCGCAGTGACTTCTGCGGGAAGAGTGCATTCGGCGTCAACGCTGAATACCCCGAGCTCCGCCTGCTGTGCTTCCTCCTGGGCGATTTTGACGGCGTCATAGTACTTTTCATTTGGTTCGAAGATGACCGCTGAACCTAGGCCTTGGCGTGCGATCTCGGCGTTCACCAGAGTGCGGTCCTCCAGGAATACTGCGGCAAGGGTCCTGCCGTACTGATCAACACGTTCGACGTCGAAGTCCAGTCCCACTTCAGTGCCTGCGGGCAGCGTTTCCGCAAGGAAGGCCGTCGCCTCCGGACCGAAGCATTCCACCGCCTTGTCGGGGTGCTTGGTTTCGGGCGTATCGATGTTGAGCAGGCGGACTCTCGTGTCGACGTCGGCAATCTTCACAATCACTGTGTCGCCGTCAACAACGCGGACTACCTGGCCGGTCGTGGCATCAGCAGATGGACTGCAGGCTGTGACGGACAGCGCGCCGATGGCGATGCCAAGAGCGCACCACTTTTTGATAACCGGTGTGAACACGGTTCCCCCATTTTGTTCAATATTCAAGTACGAGTCCTTGAATTGTACGGCCGCGGACCAGCCCTGGAATCCGTGAGATGAAGGGATCGCCGGCTCTGCGAACCCTCAGCCGGCCAGCGCGGCGTCCACTGCCGCCTGTGCGTGTATGGACGTCGTCGGGTAGAGGGCAATGTCCGCATCCGTCTGCGAGATCAGCAGCTCTATCTCGGTGCAGCCGAGGATCACTCCCTCCGCACCGCGCGACGCAAGCCCGGCGATGATGCGCTGGTATTCCTTCCGGGAATCGACCGAGATGACCCCAAGGCACAGTTCCTCGTAGATGACCCGGTGGACAATCGCGCGGTCTTCGGGGTTGGGAGTAAGCATTTCCAGGCCATGCGCGGCCAGCCCGTCGCGATAAAAATCCTGCTCCATCGTGAAGGCCGTCCCGAGCAGGCCCACCGTCGTCGTGCCCGTCGCCGTTACTGCGCGTGCGGTCTCGTCAATGACGTTGATGAAAGGGATGCTGACGGCCCGCTCTATGGCAGGGGCAACCTTGTGCATGGTGTTGGTGCAGAGCACGAGAAGCTTGGCTCCGCCCCGTTCAAGCTCGACGGCGGCAGCAGCCAGGGCTGCGCCGGCCTCCTCCCATTGACCCTTGGCCTGGAGCTCCTCGATGGGTGCGAAGTCGACGGATCTGAGGAGGCAGTCCGCTGAGTGGAGGCCTCCCAGACGGTCCCGCGCCATTTCGTTGATGAGGCGGTAGTACTCGGCGGTGCTTTCCCAGCTCATGCCGCCGAGCAGGCCAATACGCAACATGGTCTCATCATGGCAGCCCGCGCGCTTCGGCGTGAGGGCCGACCTACCCCAGCTTGGAAGGGCGGCTGCCGTGGTCTTCCGCTTCGAGCTCCTCCGGCCCGGCAACGTGCTCGCTGCCGCGGACGCGGGCAATCCCGCTCATGCCATGGAAGATGATGAGGGTAGCCGCCGTGCCCAGGGCAATGCCGGCGAAGGTCAGGTCGCCGATCGTCCACGTGAAGTCCGCGATGCCCACTACGAGCGCCACGCCCGCCGTCGAGAGGTTGATCGGGTTCGAAAAATCGACCCGGTTCTGCACCCAGATCCGCACGCCGAGGATGCCGATCATGCCATAGAGAACGACGCCGGCACCTCCCAGTACTCCCGCCGGAACCGTTGCGATGAGCGCACCGAACTTGGGGAAGAGGCTCAGCAGCACGGCGATGACTCCGGCTACCCAGTACGCGGCAGTGGAGTACACGCGTGAGGCGGCCATAACCCCGATGTTCTCGGCGTACGTCGTGGTGCCGGAGCCGCCACCTGAACCGGCCAGGACGGTGGCCAGCCCGTCCGCCATGAGGGCACGCCCCGTGATGGGGTCAAGGTCGCGGTCGGTCATCGCGGCCACGGACTTCACGTGGCCGATGTTCTCAGCCACCAGGACCAGGACCACCGGGACAAACAGTCCGATGACTGAAAGGTGGAATTCGGGAGCCATGAAAGGCGGCAGGCCGAACCACGCAGCGTCGTTGATGGCGGCGAAGTCCACCTCTCCGCGCAGTACCGCCATGAAATAGCCGACGAGGACGCCGATGAGGATGGACAGCCGGCCGAGAATCCCCTTGAAAAGGACCGTCACGAGGAGGATCGAAATTACCGTGACCAGCGCGGTGAGCGGCGCCTGTTCAAAGCTCGCCTTGGCGGTCGGCGCAAGGTTCAGGCCGATCAGGGCAACGATTGCACCGGTCACTATCGGCGGCATCAGCAGCTGGATCCATCGTGCGCCGGCCCAGTGCACCACCAACCCGATGAGTGCCAGCACGGCGCCAGCCAAAACGACGCCGCCCAGTGCTCCGGCGGGGCCGTGCTGGCTCTGCGCCGCTGCGATCGGCGCGATGAAAGCGAAGCTCGAGCCAAGGTAGCTGGGTACGCGTCCGGCAGTGATGACCAGGAAGAGCAGTGTGCCGAGACCGGAGAAAAGCAGGGTGGTGGACGGCGGGAAGCCGGTCAGCAGCGGCACCAGGAAGGTGGCACCGAACATCGCAACCACGTGCTGCGCACCGATGCCGACGGTCCGTGGCCAGCTCAGCCTCTCATCGGGGGCGACGAACCGACCCGGCTGGACGTTCCGCCCGTCGCCGTGCAGCGTCCAGTTCATTCCGAGTCTGCGCATGGCTGTGTGCCTTCCAGAGATGGTGGGGATCTGGAGGAAATCTTACGCGACACAGACTCCCGTGAGGTTAGGCGATCACGCCATCGACCAGGGCCTTGGCTTCCTCCTGCACGCGCCTCAGGTGATCTTCACCAAGGAACGACTCGGCGTAGATTTTGTAGACGTCCTCAGTTCCGGACGGGCGGGCCGCAAACCACGCGTTCTCGGTGGTGACTTTCAGGCCGCCGATCGGTGCACCGTTGCCGGGCGCTTCGGTGAGGCGTGCAGTGATGTCTTCGCCCGCCAGCGTGGTGGCTGTGACGTCCGACGGCGACAGCTTGCCCAGTGCCGACTTCTGCTCACGTGTGGCAGCCGCATCGATCCGCGCGTACACCGGTGCCCCAAACCGTTGCGTCAGACCGTCGTAGTGCTGCGACGGCGTGCGTCCTGAGACGGCGGTGATTTCGGAGGCGAGCAGTGCAAGGAGGATGCCGTCCTTGTCGGTGCTCCAGGGCGATCCGTCGTGGCGGAGGAAGGATGCCCCGGCGGATTCCTCCCCGCCGAACGCCACCTCACCGGAGAGCAGCCCCGGCACGAACCATTTGAAGCCGACGGGAACCTCTTCGAGGACCCGGCCAAGATCCGCGGCCACCCGGTCAATGATCGACGACGACACGAGGGTCTTGCCGACCGTCGCATCCGAGCGCCACTGGGGACGGTTCCGGTACAGATAATCGATGGCGACGGCGAGGTAGTGGTTCGGATTCATCAGGCCGGAATCCGGGGTGACTATGCCGTGTCGGTCGGCGTCGGCGTCGTTTCCGGTGGAAATATCAAAGTCCCCGGCCCGCTTGATCAGGGACGCCATGGCGTAGGGGGAGGAGCAGTCCATGCGGATCTTTTCGTCCCAGTCCAGGGTCATGAAAGCCCACTGCGGATCAACGGAGGGGTTCACCACCGTCAGGTCGAGATTGTGCCGCTCGGCAATGGCTCCCCAGTAATCCACTGACGCGCCGCCCATCGGATCGGCGCCGATGCGCACGCCGGCGCTGCGGATTGCCTCCAGGTTGAGCACGTTGGGAAGGTCTTCGACGTAATGCTGCAGGAAATCATAGGTGCTGACGGAATCCGCCTGCTGCGCCTGCGCTGTAGGGATCCGCTTTACGTCCCGGAGGCCGTTCTCGAGCAACTCGTTGGCGCGGGCTGCAATCCAGTTGGTGGCGTCCGAGTCGGCAGGGCCGCCGTGGGGCGGGTTGTACTTGAAGCCGCCGTCGGCCGGCGGATTGTGCGACGGCGTGATCACGATGCCGTCCGATTGGTCTGTCCGCGACCCGTTGTAGCCAAGAATGGCGTGCGAGAGGGCCGGAGTAGGGGTGTAGGCGCCACGGGCGTCGATCCGCACGGCGACATTGTTGGCGGCGAGGACCTCGAGCGCCGTGTTCTGCGCCGGCTCGGAGAGGGCGTGCGTGTCCTTACCCATGAAAAGCGGTCCGGTGATGCCCTGGCCGGCCCGGTATTCGACGATTGCCTGCGTGATCGCGGCGATGTGCCCTTCGTTGAAGGACGACTTCAGTGACGATCCGCGGTGGCCGGAGGTCCCGAACGCAACGCGCTGCGCGGGTTCGGAGAGATCCGGGGTGGAATCGAAGTACGCGTCCAGAAGTGCGCTTACATCAACAAGGTCGCTGGATTGGGCAACGGTGCCTGCTCGATTAGCCATGGGACCAAGCATGCCACTACCCCCATGCAGTCAGCGGAAATGACTACACATTTTGTACGCCGGGTGCGCACTTCGCTCCCGGATGGCATCGAGTGGGCGCTGGCGACCTTTCACTTCTGCACAACCCGTCCTCAGCGCCCATTCGATGCAGGGATGTGACCCTTGACACGTGTTAGGTGACCGTCATATGATTCCTGACACGTGTTAGAAAGGATTGACGATGAGGTCTACGCACTTTCCCGATAAGGGCAACCCACTTCGCGCCAGAGCCGGGGATCTATCCCGCCGCACCCTCCTTGGTGCTCTCGGCATTGGCGCAGTGGGAGCCACAGTCGGTGCCTGGCCCCGGCTCACAGGAGCCGATATCCCGGGCCGCAACAGCACCGCCCTCAATGTGGCAATTCTCGGTACTGCCGCCGATGCAGCTGCACGCCAGGCGCTGGTCGATGAATTCACCAGCCTCCACCCGGATATCCCGGTCCGCATTCAAGCGATTCAGGGAGCCGACTGGCGTGACTTCTTCTCCAAGATCCTCACTATGGTCGCTGCCGGAGATCCACCCGACGTCGTTTACGTCGCCACCGAGGGCGCCCAGTTGTTCGCTGAGAAGCTTGCTGAGCCGTTGGATGCATACGTGACGCGGGATGCCGCGGAGATCCAGGAGTACTTCCAGGACGTCCACCCGAGCCTCATTGAGGCGTTCATGTACCGCGGCAGCCTGTACCAGCTGCCGCTGGACTGGAACGCCGCCAACATGTACCTGAATACCAGCGCCCTTCAGCGTGCAGGGCTTGACCGGCCGGCGGATGACTGGACCCACGAGGACTTCACAGCAACCATGCGTGCGATGAAGTCTTCGACCGAGGGCAACTTCACCCCGTACTACTGGACCAACCGGCTGTTTGGCGGCGTGGTCCCGTGGCTCTACGCCAATGACACAAGTTTCCTCACCGAGGAAAAGGCCGCCGGCGGGAACTGGTTCTGGGACCGGTTCTACGCAAGTGATCCGACCCGGGCGCAGCGCAGCGGCGGCTACCTCTGGGAAGCACCTAATGCCGAGGACCCGCGCGTCGTCGAAACGTTCGACTATTTGCGCGAACTCGTAGCCGAAGGCCTTGGCGTGAGGCCCGAGGGAGGCGGCGGCAACGCCCTCGTCGGTCTTTTTGCAAGCAGCCGCATCGGCGCAACTCCTGCCGGCGGCTACTGGGTGCAGGGACTGCACGAGGCAGGCATGGGCGCCGACGACTTCGACGTGCAGTTCTTCCCACGCTGGCGCACCCAGCGCCACCAGTTCGGCGCTGCAGGCTACGCCATCATGCGCACTGCCAAGGACAAGGACGCCGCCTGGGAATGGGTGAAGTTCTGCGCATCCAAACCGGCCATGGAGCTGGCGTTCCCCACCCCGAACACCACGCCCACCCGGCGCTCCATGGTGAATCAGTCGCTCTACTCCGCCACCGGACCCGAGCACTGGAAGGTCTTCTACGACACCCTCGACCGCTTCCCGACCTCTGGCCCCATCCCCGCCCCGCCACAGCAGGCAGCCGTGGAAACCGCCCTCATGAAGAACGTCTCGGTTGCCGTCAGCGGCTCATCCGCCCAGGTGCGCTCGGCCATGGGGAGCCTGCAGCGTGACCTCGAACTGGCACTCAGGAGCACACCATGAGCACTCCAACACTCAAAACCCCACCAACGACGACGGCGGCATCCTCCGCCCGCACCCGCCCCACCACCCGGAGGCAGCGCTCCCTGTCCGAGCGACTCATCGCGCCGCTCTTTCTGGCGCCCACGGTGATCGGTATGGCGATCTTCACCATCGTGCCCATCCTCGGGTCGATCCTCCTGGCCTTCTTCCGTTGGGACATCATCTCCGCTCCGGAGTTTGTCGGGTTCAGCAACTTCGCGGACATCGTCAGCGATCCCACCGTCAGGGTCTCGTTCCTCAACACCATCGTCTTCGTGGTGGTGGCGGTAACCCTGCAGCTCGGGATCTCGATGGCGCTCGCCGTAGCAATCCAAGGGCGGATGCCCAACTGGCTGCGGGTATTTTTCCGCTCGGCCTTCTTCTTCCCGCTGATCCTCTCGGCCGCCTCGGTCTCGATCTTCATGGGATACCTATTCAATGAGCAGTTCGGCGTCGTGAACTGGCTTCTCTCATTGATCGGCATCCCGGCGGTGCCGTGGCTGACCACATCAGGCGGGGCTGCCGCCGTCGTCGTGCTGGTGTATGTGTGGCAGAACTTCGGGTTCTCCTTCCTGCTCTTCATCGGTGGGCTGGCATCCATCCCGAAAGAACTCCTTGAGGCCTCCGCGCTGGACGGTGCCACCGGCTGGCGGCAGTTCGTCAATGTCACGCTGCCGCTGTTGAGCCCCACCGTGCTGGTGGCTTCCGTCATGGCGATCATCAGTGCCCTGCAGGTCTTCGACCAGCCCTACGTCCTGACGCGTGGCGGGCCCGGGGACAGCACCCGGACGGCGGTAATGGTCATCTTCGAATCGGCCTTCCAACGCCTCGAGTTCGGGCGAGCCTCCGCGATCGGGCTGGTGCTCATGATGCTCATCATGGCCATCACCGCCCTTCAGTTCCGGCTCAGCCGCCGATTCGTCTTCTACCAGTGAGGAACCCGAGAATGAGCACCCTTACCGCAACCCGCAAGACCCGCATGCCGCGCGCCGGCACAGCCGTGCGGATCTTGGTCCTCCTGGTGGCAGCGGCACTGACGCTCGGTCCCGTCCTGTGGACCCTGTCGACGTCGCTTCGTACGCCGTCGGAATCGTTCAACCTTCCGCCCCAGTTCCTGCCGCTCAACCCAGACTTCTCCTCCTACGTCCAGGTGTTCCAGCAGGTCAACATGGTGCTCCTGGTGGTCAACAGCGCACTGGTGACCCTCCTGATCGCCGTGGGACAGATGGCAACGGCGGCGCTGGCCGGCTACGCCTTCGCCCGGTTGAGCTTCAAGGGCAAGAACGCGTTGTTCTCGGTGGTGCTGGCCACCATGATGGTTCCGGTGCAGGTGACGATCGTCCCGGTCTTCATGCTCATCCGCGGCATGGGCCTGTCCGATACGCTCCTTGCCCTGATCCTGCCCGCCATACCTACTGCGTTCGGCACGTTTTTGATGCGCCAGTACTTCCTCGGCCTGCCGAACGACTTTGCGGAGGCGGCGTCGCTCGACGGCGCCTCCCCCTGGCGCACGTTCCGCTCGGTCTATGCGCCGCTGGCGGTCCCCGGCATGGCGATTGTGGGCATCCTCGCCTTCAACTTCCACTGGAACGAATTCTTCCGGCCACTGATCCTCACCATCTCGCAGGAGAACTACACACTCCCGCTGGGCTTGGTTACGCTGCAGGGCAACCTCGGTACCGGAAGCATCTCCGTGGTCCTCGCCGGCGTCATCCTGTCGATGATCCCCGCCCTGGTGGTCTTCATCTTCGGCCAGCGGACCCTCCGTGAAGGCCTGACCGCGGGCGCCAGCAAGTAGTTTCGACCAACCGACCCCACTACCGAAGGAAACCGTGAATTCTTCCGCATCGCCGACCGTCGCCGTCGACCGCGCCTTCCCCACCCTGCACCCCCGTCCCCAGCAGGGCTGGCTCAACGACCCAAACGGGATCTGTTACCGCGACGGCCGCTGGCACGTCTTCTTCCAGCACAACCCCGATTCGGCCCGCCATGCCGCCATCACCTGGGGGCACGTCAGCTCTCCTGATCTGCTCCGGTGGGAGGAGGAGCCGGTTGCGCTGCGGCCCCAGCCCGGCGGTCCCGATGCCCTGGGCTGCTGGTCCGGTGTGATGGCCGACGAAAACGGCGTCCCCACCGCCGTCTACAGCGGCGTGCAGGATGCCAGCGGCCACGCGCAGGTGACTCTCGCACGAGGATCCGCCGACCTGCGGACCTGGCAGCAGGACGGTGAGGTGGCGGCAGGCATTCCGGCTGACCAGTCCATCACCGACGTACGGGATCCTTTTGTCTTCAGGTGGAACGGCGCGCGTTACGCAATCCAGGGGGCGGGGCTGGAGGACGGTCGCGGCGCCCTGCTGCTCTACGACGCCACAGAGCTCTCGGCCTGGACGTATCTCGGGATCTGGTTGACCACTGAACACCCCGCTGCCGCCGCAGCGCAGGCGAACATCTGGGAGTGCCCCCAACTGGTCGAGGTGGACGGCCGGTGGGTTCTGATCGTTTCCCTGTGGAAGCGCCGGAACGGTGAACACCACCTTTCCGGCGTGGCTCACCTGATTGGATCAATGCACGACGACGGCGACGGCCGCCCGGTCTACGAGCCCGAAACCTGCGCGGCGACCGACGGCGGCCCCGATTACTACGCCCCCCAGGCGGTGCCGGTTGGAGACCGGGTGATGTTGTGGGGCTGGTCCTGGGAATCACGCGCCGAGGAGGAGGCAGACGCAGCCGGGTGGGCCGGGGTGCTGACTTTCCCTCGCGAGCTGGGCGTAGTCGATGGTGAGCTGGTAGTGAAGCCCGCGCGGGAACTGGTGGGCTACCGACGTAGTGCACGTGTTGCCGGTGCTGTCACCGAACTGCCCGCGGTCGCCGAGGCGGTGGTTTCGCCGCGCGGCGACGCGCGGGTGTCGCTGGCGCTTGTCTCGCCGTCGGGTTCCCGTGAGCTGTATTCAGTGGAAACCGCGCGTGGTGTGCGGGTGCTGCTGGATGCGTCGATCGTCGAGGTGTACCGGGAGGGTTCCACGGCGGTGACGTTCCGGGCGTATCCCGTGCAGGACGAAAAGTGGGAGCTGACCGTTACCGGAAGCGCCGTCGTGGAGGCCTGGGAACTGGGTTTGCCGTAGCCGTCACCGGGCGGCGGCATCCATAATGCACTCATGGATTACCCGTTGCCCAGTGCTGATCCGGTGCCCGAGCTGTGGCTTTATTTTGCTTCGCTGATGCCGAACGGCGCGGAGGGAGCGTCCTGGTCCGGACCCCGAAGGTGGTGGGGAGGGCGCCTTGACGTTGAGGGACTTGCGCTCGGGGCCGTGCAGGCGGTCGCCACGGCTCTTGCTGCCGCCTCGCCTGGGCTCCCCGCCACGTTCACGTCCTCCGGGGTTGCCGGGTGGTTCGATTCGTTCGCCCACCTTCGCATCGACGGATCGCCGATCCAGGCTTTCGGGGCTTCATCGGGTTTCCGCCAGGCCGCCGACGGGTGGGTCCGCATTCACGGGAACTATCCGCACCACGGACGGGCGCTGCTGGAAGCGCTCGGTGTGTCCGCGGCCGAGGATGTCAACGATGCGTTGCTGGAACGTCCGGCGGCTGTCATCGAAGAGGCCGTCACTGCTCGGGGTGGGCTGGCCGCGGTGGTCCGGACACCCGAGGCGTGGGCAGCAACGCCGGCCGGGCAGGCTGTCGCTGACGAGCCATGGGTGCGGCTGTCGACGAGCACTTTCCGGCGCGGGACGCGTACCTTCGGGGGCGACGAGGGGTTGCTGGAAGGTGTGCGCGTTCTTGATTTCACGCGGGTCATCGCCGGTCCTTCTGCCAGCCGGCTCCTCGGCGCACTGGGTGCCGATGTTCTGCGGGTGGACCCGCCGGCGCTACCCGAGTTGGAACACCAGCACGTGGAGACCGGGTTCGCGAAGCGGAGTGCCGTGGCCGATCTGCGGGATCCTGAGGCGCTCGCCCGCCTGCGGGATCTCCTTCCAGCGGCTGACGTGGTGCTCAGCGCCTACCGCGGCGGGGCGCTGGCCCGGCACGGACTGGACGTCGGTTCTCTGCGCACGGACTACCCCGGCCTGGCCGTTGTCTCCCTCGACGCCTGGGGTGATAGCGGACCGTGGGCCGGCCGCCGTGGGTTCGACAGCATCGTGCAGGCGGCAACCGGCATAGCCCACATCTATGGGACGGGCTCAGGGCCGGAATTCACACCCGGTGCGCTGCCGGTCCAGGCGCTCGACTACGCGACCGGCCTCGGAATGGCGGCTGCCGCCGTCGTGCTTGTGTCTGCGCGCAGTTATGGAATGAGCGGTTCCGCGCACCTTTCCCTGGCGCAGACGGCGGCGGAACTGCTGCGGATGCCCCGAGCGGGGGAGGCAGGGCCGGTGAACCTGGAGGTGCCGTTGAGGCGGGCAACGAGCGACTACGGCGAACTCGTCTTCGTGCCGCCGCCTCTGGTGGTCGATGGCCGTCAGGTGGAATACCCCTACCCTCCCCGGCGCTATGGCAGCGATGCCCTTTCGTGGAGGTGATCAGGGTGCCGGAGCTGTGGACTGCCTCGTGATGAGGGGGCACGGCACCAGGACCCGCTCGGTGCGGCGCTCGCTGCCCTCGAGCTCGTCGAGAACCCGCTTGACGGCGATGGCTCCGATCTCCGCGTGGGGGAGTGCGACGGTGGTCAGCGCCGGCACCAGGTTCGCGGCGACGTTCTGTTGATCGTCGTAACCAACCACGGACAACTGCTGGGGCACCTGAATCCCGGCTGTTGCCGCGTAGAGCAGGATGCCGGTGGCAACGCGGTCATTGGCGGCCAGGATCGCGGTGGGACGGTCTGGTTCCTGCAGCACCGACTCCGCTGCCCGGTATCCCTGGTTGATGTCCCAACCCGTGACGATGACCTGGTGGTCTCCGGCGGTCAATCCGGCGCGGTCCATCGCCGAGCGGTAACCCTGCTCCCGAAGGAGCGCCGCGTTGTCATCATCGCCGCCGAGGAGGGCGATGCGGCGATGGCCCAGTTCCAGGAGCAGTTCGGTGGCACGCCGGCTCCCCGTCACCTCATCCGGGACGACTGCCGGAAGCCTGTCCTCGGGGTCGAAGCAATTTGCCAGCGCTGCCGGCTGGGCCCGAAAAGGCCCGGAGGGGATGTAGGGCTGCAGGCTGCCAGTGGCATAGATCAGGCCATCCACCCGCCGATGCTGAAGCGCCTCGATCGCCGGCCCTTCGCGGCCGGGAATATGCTCGGTATCGACAACCAGAATCATGTATCCACGAGCCAAGGCGGCGTTCGTGGCGCCGCTGACAAGCCGCCCGGCGAAGGGGCTGGTCACAATCTCATCCGTGATGATGCCGAGTGTCGCCGTGCGCTGGTTCCGCAGACTCACAGCGACCGGGTTGGGTAGGTAGTTGAGTTCTTTGGCAGCAGCGCGGATTCGTTCCTGCGCGTCTTTGGAAACGTTGCCCTTGATGTTTCCGTTGAGCACCATGGACACGGCACTGCGTGACACGCCGGCCAATTTGGCAACATCCAACGCAGTCGCCTTGCGTGCTGCCATGTGTCTCCCTCGTTGAAACTGTCCAGCCATTCTAGCTAATACGTGTCAGAGGGCTGTCGTCATTCCTCTCTCGCATCGAGTGGGCGCTTCTCGCATCGAGTGGGCGCTGAGGACGGGTTTGTGGCGTGGGCGCGGTCGCTAGCGCCCGCTCGATCCTGAGGGGAGCGGAGACCCACAAATACACCCTGTGGATAAGGGAATTCTGCCGCCCTCTCGACGGCATTATGAACGGGTGAGCTCCTCATCCATCCCTCTGCCCCATCGGTACTCCTTTACGGTTCAGGAGGCACTCGGACGTGGGCTGCCGTACAGCAGGCTGCGACGCTCGGATCTGACCATCCCGAGCCGCGGCGTCCGGCTTGTGAATGGTTCCGGTCCGTCGCTCCTCGATGATGTGGCGCCGCTGACAAGACTCGGCTGCCCGGACGCCGTCAGCCATTCGACAGCCGCCCGGCTGTGGGGAATCATCCTCCCGTTCCGACTCGAGGAGGATCATGGGCTTCACCTGACCCGATGGAAGGGGAGTAACCGCGTTCGTCGTCCAGGCGTCGTTGGTCACCGTGCGCCCCTTACGTCCCGCGACGTCGTCGAAATCTATGGTGTTACCGTCACCTCCCCGGCTTGGACCTGGACGGACCTGGCGCCGTCGCTATCGCTGGAGGAGCTGGTGGCTGCCGGCGATTCACTTCTGCGCAGGCAGGATGCTCCGCGACGCCGTTGCGACCTGAACGTCCCGGACCCTCTCGCCTCACTGACCCAGATTGCGGAAGCAGCCGATCGACGCGGCGGCGCCCGCGGTATCCGGCGTGTGCGGGAAGCGCTGCCCTTGTTGAGGAGTGGTGTTGATTCCGGTCGCGAGTCGCGTTTGCGGCTGTTAATAACACAGGCGGGGTTGCCCGAGCCTGAGGTCAATCAATGGGTCCTGGACCAGAACGGGCGCCGGGTGTCGAGACCTGACCTGTCGTACAGCGAACTGCGCATCGCTATCGAATATGAGGGTGAGCACCATCTGGTGGATGCCGAACAGTGGCACAGCGACATCAACCGCGACGATCGGTTACGGGCGATGGGCTGGACGGTGCTTCGCTTCACGAAGAAACACCTCGAGCCTGATAACGAGCGAGCATCGATTGCGAGAATAAGGTCGGCGATTGCGTCAGCCCGTGCATCGAGTGGGCGCTGACGGCCGGCTGTCCACGAGGAATAGGTCGCCAACGCCCACTCGATTGAGGGATTGAGGGATTGAGGGATTGGGGGGAGGGTATGAAAGCCGAGGACGACGGCTCCTACGGGACGGTGAGCGTCACCGGCCCGGCCTCCTCCGGCCCACCGCACTGCTCGGAGCCGCCTACCCGAACCCAATCCAGGGTGAACTCGCCCTCGACGAGGACCGTCCCGTCGGCAGCGAGAGCCCGTACAGTGACGATCTCGGGGTGTCCATGTCGAGGTTGATCACCCAACTGTCCTCGTCCAGTGGCGTAGCCATATAGGGCGAGAGTAATTCGCGCGGAGGGTGCGATTTCTGGCCGGTTTCATCGATCGTTCCACCAGGCGCTGGTGTGATGATCTCGACGGGCACATCGGTAGTTGGCGGCCGCACAACCTGCGAGCACACGCCGTTCACGCAGCCCTGCACCTCAGCAACCGCCGAAACGTCACCCTCCAGCTTCACCAGAACGTTGTTCAGCCATCCGATTGCCGGACACGCCACAGGCGGCCCGCCGGTCCCGGCACACCCCGCAAGCAGCATCGAAGAAACGACGACGACGGCGCCTGGCCGGAACTTCCCCCATGCGCCCAGTGTGGCACTCGCCGGCCCTAGTGCACAGGCCTGCCGGACGGTACGTTGAGAACACCCGTCAACGAAAGGTTGTGTCATGAGCGAGAACCCCACCAGCGACGAAATTGACGAAACTGACGACGAAAAGCTGGAGCAGGACGCGGAGCAGGCTGCCGGCAAGGCCAACACCGAAAGTGGTGGCGGCTACGGCGGCCCCGGCCCAGAGAGCGAGTCCGGCGGAAGCGAGTCCGGCAACGCCGGTTCCGCAGAAGACGGCTCCTAAAACCACAGACGACGACGGCGCCCTCCCGCGAAAGGAGGGCGCCGTCGTCGTTCGCTGTGGGATCTAGCGGACGCCGCTCATCAGTTTCTTGATGGCGGGCGTAGCCAGCGCAAGGGCTATGCCGAGCACGATCGCCGTGATGCCGCTGAAGGAGAAGTACGGCACCTCGTTGTCCTGGTTGTAGTATCCCGCCAGAATGCCGGCCACCGTGGTTCCCAGCGAGATCGATAGGAAGAACAGGGCCACCATCTGGGTTCGGAAGGCACTCGGCGCAAGCTTCGTTGCAACCGAGAGCCCGATCGGCGACAGGAACAGCTCCGCCCAGGTGAAGAACAGCAGGATGACCACGAGAGCCATCAGCGGAGTGCTGTTCGGTCCGCCGCCGGAGAACGGAATGAACAGCAGGAACGCGACGCCCATGAACACCAGGCCGAGAGCGAACTTCAACGGTGATGACGGTTGCCGGTTTCCGAGCTTCGTCCACAGCGCAGCGAATACGGCGGCGAAGATGATGATGAAGATCGGGTTGATCGACTGCACAAAGCTCGGCGGCATGATCCAGCCGAACAGGTTGCGGTCCAGGCTGCGGTCCGCGTAGATCGCGACAACGGTGAACTGCTGCTGGAACAGCCCCCAGAACGCAGCGCTCGCAATGAACAGCGGAATGAAGGAGTAGACCCGCTTGCGCTCGATGGCGGTCACGCGCTTGCTGCGCAGAATCACCGTGAAGTAGGCGATCGAGGCCGCGATGGCGACGTACGCCATGGTCTGGGCGAGATTCGCGGGCGTCACCAGGCCGGTGGTGAAGGCAATGATGATTACAACGACGCCGGCCGCAGCAATCAGCCCCATTCGCGCCAGTCGACCGGACGGCAGCGGGTTGGTGACCGCGTGGGCGGTCTCCGGCAGGTTCTTGCGGGTCAGCGCGTACTGCGTCAGGCCGATCGCCATGCCGACTGCCGCGAGACCGAAGCCGTAGTGGAATCCGAACTCCGTCCAGGCCAGGCCCGTCAGCAGTGGACCGATGAGGGCGCCGATGTTTATGCCCATGTAGAAGATGGAGAAACCGGCGTCGCGCCGCTCATCACCCTCGGCGTAGAGGGTGCCAACCAGCGAGGTCGCGTTGGCTTTCAGCCCACCGGAACCGACACCGACGAGGACCAGACCCACCGCAAGGCCAATTCCGCCCGGCAGCAGCGCCAGCGCAATGTGGCCGAACATGATCATGATGGCGGAATAGAAGAGGACCTTCTCGGATCCCATAACCCGGTCAGCCAGCCAGGCTCCAAGGATGGTCGAGAGGTAGACCCCGCCGCCGTAGGCGCCCACCAGGCCGGTGGCGATCCCCTGATCGATGCCGAGGCCGCCGTCGGCCACGGAGTAGTACATGTAGTAGAGGAGGATCCCCTGCATGCCGTAGAAGGAGAAGCGCTCCCAGAGTTCTACGCTGAACAGGTTCGCAAGCATCCGGGGGTGACCCAGAAACTTCTTGCCCTCCGTTGTGGCTTTGTCGTTGTGAGTTGTGCTCATTCACTCCATGATGCCAGTCACGTTTTGGACTGTCATATCCAAAATGCGAACAAACAGTTATGCTAATCGGTTTGGTTGGCGCGGAAGTGGTCCTCAAGCTGAGCTGACACGGTAAGGAGATCCGCCTCTGCGCTGGGCCTTCCGATGAGCTGGATGCTCATGGAGAGTCCCTCAGCCGTGGTGAAGATAGGCACCGAGATGGCAGGCAACCCGCACACGTTCACCATCGACGTGTAGGGCGAGTATTGGCACTGGCGCAGATAGTCGGTGTCAGCATCCGCATCGGTGTACCAGCCGATTGGACGCGGGACCATGCCGAGAGCCGGCGTCGCAATGATGTCGAAGGCGGAGTACTGCGCGATGGTGTCCTGCTCAAATTGCCGCAGGATGTCGACGGCGGAGGCAAGGTCCGTCGCAGACTTCCCTTGCGCGCGGCGCCGGAGGGTACGGGCGAGGGTCGTCAGGTCTTTTTCCCGGTCGGCCGGGATGCGTGCGACGGCCAGGCCTGCGGTCCACACCGTCTGAAAAGCTTCGTGATAGCGGGGATCGTACCGGAGGTCTGCCTCAAGGATTTCGTGGCCGACGGCGCCGAGCGCCTTTACCCCGGCGTCGAAACCGGCCTGCGCGGCGTCGTCGAGCTCGATGGGAAAAGCAGCGGCGAAAGGCGAGGCGGTGCTGACCCCGATCCGGAATCTACCGTCAGCCCGCAGCGCTGCGTCAAGGAATGAACCATGGGCGGCGGCGCTGGTTGCGTGGAAGTTCGGCTCGTCCACCATGGCGTCGAGCAGCAGGGCGGCATCCGCCGTCGTCCGCGCCAGCGGTCCGGCAACCACAAACTGACCGAGATCGCTCTGACCTGCACCGGAAGGCACCCTGCCGCGGTTGGGTTTGAGGCCGATCAGCCCGGTGGCAGCGGCCGGAATCCGGACGGAGCCGCCGCCGTCC
>NZ_JAROKN010000064.1:0-16172 GCF_029455255.1 Arthrobacter vasquezii
TCCTGTTCCGTGCTCGTCGGCGAAGGCGCGAACCTCCTCGGCGTTGGCCACCGGGCCGTCCGAGCCGGGAACCAGCGGAGCGCCTGCCCTCACCGCAATCTCGCGCGCGGTGACCTTGTTTCCCAGACTGCGGATAGCCTCCGGTGAGGGACCGATCCACGTCAGTCCGGCGTCGAGCACTGCCTGCGCAAAGTCCGCGTTCTCGGAGAGGAAGCCGTAGCCGGGGTGAACGGCGTCGGCGCCGGCGCGGGCTGCAACGTCCAACAGCTTGGGAATGTTCAGGTAGGTGTCCGCGCTGGCCGAACCGCCAAGTGCGTAGGCCTCGTCACTGAGGCGGACGTGCAGGGCGTCGGCGTCGGGACCGGCGTACACCGCCACGGATGCGAGCTCCGCATCGGCACACGCGCGGGCAATCCGGACAGCAATCTCGCCGCGGTTGGCGATCAGGACCTTCTTCATGGCTGGGGCTCCATTTCGATGAAACGCACGGTGGTGCCCGGCGACAGTTGGGCGGCAATAGGCAAATCCTCCGGCACGACGACGCCGATCACCGGATACCCGCCGGTGACCGGATGGTCGGCAAGGAACAGGACGGGAAGGCCCGACGGCGGCACCTGTAGTGAGCCTGCCACCACACCTTCGCTGGGGAGCTCCTCGGTGCGTGCGCGTTCGAGGGGCTGGCCCTCGGTGACCCCAAGGCGGACGCCGATGCGGTTGGACTCAGCGGTCACCGTCCAGGGCTGTTCGGTCAGCGCCGCTTGCGACTCAGGGGTGAACCAGTCCTGCCGTGGGCCGGTGATGATGCGCAGGGTGACTGTTTTCCGGCGCTCGAGGATGTCCGCCGGGAGAGGGGAAGTTTCGGGTGCGCCGACAGTGCGCCCATTCCCGACATCTCCCACAGGCAACACCGCCCCCTTTACGAGGACCGCCGGGCCGATCCCGGACATCAAGTCCGTCGAGCGACTGCCGAGCACCGGGGCAACGTCGATTCCACCGCGGACGCCGAGGTAGGTTCGCAGCCCCGACTCTGGGACGTCGAGGGAGAGTTGTTCGCCGTCGTGCAGGGCGAAGGGCGCGCACATCGGGACGTTGCGCTCGCCCTGCGGGCCGTCAATCTGCGCGGGCACCGATGCGCCCGAAAGTGCCAGCGTCAGTTCCCCTTGAGCGCGGACGGCCAGTCCGCCGAGGACACTTTCGACGACGGCGTCCCCCGGCTGATTGCCGACCAGTCGGTTGGCCTGGCGGGCGCTCGCGGTATCGGCAGCGCCGGATGCTGACACGCCGAGGTCACCGAGTCCTGGCCGGCCGAGGTCTTGGATCAGCGACTGCGGGCCGGGGCTAAGTACCTCAAGGGCGGGGCCGGCAGCGGCAGGGAGGGTGGCGTCGTCGTCGTTCGTGTCCTGCGTGTCCGCAAGTTCGATCGCCTCCCGTACCGCGACATACTGCACCGGAGTGCCGGGGCGCAGCAGTGCGGGCTGTTCTCGGTCGAGGTCCCACATACGGGTGGAGGTGCGGCCGATCAGTTGCCAGCCGCCGGGGGAGCGCCGCGGGTAGACGGCGGAGAAGTTGCCGGCCAGCGCTACTGATCCGGCGGGGACGGCGGTCCGGGGGCTGGTGCGGCGCGGGACGTTGAGGGATTCGTTTTCACCGACGAGATAAGCGAATCCCGGGGCGAATCCGCCGAAGGCAGCCGTCCAGATTTGTCCGGTGTGGGCTTCGATGACGCCATCAGCGCCGAGGCCGGTGAGGCGGCCTACCTCGGGGAGGTCATCGCCGTCGTACACCACCTCAATCCGGACCGGATCGGCGGAGGTCAGCGCGTCCTTCGTCTGGGCGACATCGAGCGCGGAGACGGCAGTGCGGGCAGCACGGGCGTTACCGCTCGAGTCGAAGACCGCGAGAACCGTGCGGGCTGCGGCGAGGACATCGACCTGGCCGCGCAGTGGATGGTCGACCAGTTGCGCATGAAGGGCCAGGACGGCGTCGAGCGATTCGAGTTCGATGAGCAGGGCGCGCGGCCCGGCCCAGTGAATTTCCGTCAGCATGCTGCTGTGAGGGGCGCCAGCGCTCACACGAAGCTCCGGATACCGACGCCGGCAGCCTCCAGTTCGCGGCGGACGGCGGCGGACATCGCTACTGCGCCGTCGGTGTCGCCGTGGAGGCAGATGCTTTCGGCGCTGGTGCGGATAGCGGAGCCGTCGCGGGCGATGATGGTGCCTTCGGTCGCGAGCCGGACCATGTTGGCGGCGACGGTGTCTTCATCGTGGAGGACGGCGTCGGGTTCGCGGCGGGAGACCAGGGTGCCGTCCGGGTTGTAGGCGCGGTCGGCGAAGGCTTCGGAGACTCCGCGGAGTCCGGCGGCTTCAGCGGTCTTGAGCGCGACCGAGCCCGGCAGGAGCAGCATCGGGAGGTCGCCGCCGAAGGCCTTGACGGCGTCGACTACTGCCTTGGCCTGGACCTCGTGGGTGACGATCGTGTTGTAGAGGGCGCCGTGTGGCTTGACGTAGCGGATGGTGCCGCCGGCTGCGCGGGTAATCGCGTCGAGGGCGCCGATCTGGTACAGGACGTCGTCGGCCAGTTCTGTGGGGGAGCAGTCGAGAAAGCGCCGTCCGAAGCCGGCCAGGTCCCGGTAACCGACGTGGGCGCCGATGGTGACGCCGGCGGCAACTGCGTCGCGGCAGGTCTGGGCGATGGTGGACGGGTCACCGGCGTGGAAGCCGCACGCAACGTTGGCGCTGGAGACGGAGCGGAAGATGGCGGCGTCGTCGCCCATGGTCCAGTTGCCGAAGGACTCGCCGACGTCGCTGTTGAGGTCGATGAAAGCCATAGTGATCCTCGTCTCGTTTGTGGTTCACCCAGCATGCACGAGATTCACAGATTGTTCAACAATATCTGCTCACTTTGGTGTCGCGCTCCGGCGAATGGGTTCATATAGTGGCCGTATGACTAACGCGCTCCCGGCCGAGAACATCTTCGACCACAGGCGGTCGTCCGATGGTGAGCACGTTGGCTACATCCATCTCACCGACGATGGCCTGTTCGCTCCGTTCGACCTCCTGCATCGTCCAGCCGGCGAAGCGACGGAACTGGAGGATGCGGAGAATCTTCTAGACGAACTCGGTCTTCGAATGTTCATTGAGGATTGGTGGCTGGACCTTGATGGGCGGCGCGTCAAGGTGCTGATTCAGGAGGTTCGGCGGGACACCATTTCGGTTGCTCAAGCGATGGATGGACCGATCGCCAAGTCGGTCGATCTCCTGGCAGTCATCGAGCTTCCCCTTCCGACCGATCGACTGAGTCAGACCGCCTGACCGACGGGGTTCACCCATCCCGCGCTCGGAACCACCACACTGTTCATATGGAGTGGACGCGTGCAAAGGACTGGCTGATCGGTGCCGTTGGGATGATTCTTGTCCTGGGCATCACGATTGCCATCCTCTGGTGGGTGGTGAGCAGCCCAGCGGGTGGGTCCGGCGCGGAGCCAACGCCGTCGTCGACCGCGGATATGCCCGGCGACCTTCCGCCGCCTGCAGCTCCCGGCGATCTTGGCGAAGACGAGACGTGGCTCGCCGATCTTGAGCTGGACGCCGGAACAGTGGTGACCGCCGGCTCGACGCTTCGCGACGTACAGGCTGTCGGTCAGGATGTGGTCACGGGGCCGGACGGTTTGGTCGCGGCCCGGCTCTCCGTGGACGCCACGGTGCCGTTCGAGGTTGTCGCCGACGAATTGGGGGAGGGAACCGTGGTCCGTGCAGCGGAGGTGGGCCAGGCCGCCGTCGTTCGCACAGTGGAGGTGCTGGGTCGCGAACTTCGCGTCGTGGCCACCGGCACTGTCGAGGTCGAGGGTGGCAGTCTCGTGGTCGAACCCCGCTCGATCGACATTGGCGGCCCGGACTTCCTCTCGAACGCAATCGGCACCGTGGTGCGCAGCCTCGTGACCATCGAGCACGAGATTGAAGGTCTACCCGAGGGGCTTGTGCTGCAGGACGTCACCGTTCAGGAGGACGGTTTCCGGGCCAACCTGACGGGTGCGGACGTTCGTTTGGGTCCTTAGTGCCACCCGCTGCTGCGGGGAGCACTCCGGGCACGCAAAAGGGGAGGAAGCCAGTGCAGGCTTCCTCCCCTTTTCAGGTTTAAGTGCTTACGCGAGCACACTCACGCGTGAGTCGCGGCGGCCGAACAGCGCGTAGTCAGCCGAGGCGCGGCCCGGACCAACCAGTGCGAGGGTCAGCGCGGCGGCACCGAGCAGCAGCACTAGCTCGTAGCCGTTGTTCGCTACGAAGACGCCGGCGGAGACGTGCACCAGGATCAGCGCGCCCAGCATGTCGAGGGTCAGCAGCACCGCGACGGGGCGGGTGAGTAGGCCGAGGATCAGGGCGATTCCACCGACCAGCTCGAGCGTGGCAATCACGGGGGCGGCGATCTCGGCCATGGGGATGCCCATGTCACCGAACGCGGCGGTGGTGCCGGCAATGGTCCACTCGTTGAACTTCTGCCAGCCGTGTGCGGCGAAAAGGAAGCCGACGACGACGCGAAGCACGGTACGGGCAGTGGTGGTCAGGGTGGCGTTGTTCATGAAAGTCCGTTTCGGGGTTTGGGGCTGGGTAGAACGAGCGACGCCGGTGCGCAGTGGCTGAGCACCGGCGTCGTGCTGGTGATTGTGGCTGATTAGCGGACGAGAGCGAATCCGCTGGTCCACTGGATCTTCTCGCCGGCGGCGAGGGTCAGCTGCAGGAAACCGATAGCTTCGAGCTCGCGGGCGCGGGCGAGGGAGCCGGCGTCGACGGCGTCCACGCCGCCGGCCTTGACGGCGTCGGCGAGGCGGTTCTTGGCGTCGGTGTCATCGCCGGCAATGAGAACGGTGGTCTGGTTGGAGCCGACGGTCTTGGAACCGAGGGTCGCCGCAAAGTTGGTGTTGAAAGCCTTGACGACCTTCGACGACGGCAGTGCCGACGCCAGCTCAGCGGCGGCGGAGCTGTCAGCGGCAACCACGAGGGAATCGAAGGTTTCGAAGTTCAGCGGGTTGGTGATGTCGACGACGACCTTGCCGGCCAGCTGATCGCCGTACTGCGCCACGATGTCCTTGAGGGCGGGGTAGGGGACTGCGAGAACGACGACGTCGCCGTTGACGGTGGCGCCGGTGCTGGAGGAGTCGATGTGCTCGACGGACGAGCTGCCTGCTGCGACAACGCTTGCGATGGCGCTGCCCATGTTGCCCTTGCCGAAGATGGTGAACGAAGTCATGTGGAGCTCCTTGAGAAAGAATTGCTTGCGGGTACAACTAATAAGTTAGCAGCGATTAGTTGTAGATGCAAGCATTACGTAGAATGGAGGCATGACGCGATGGCTCAGCATGGATGAACAGGAAGTATGGAAGCGCATGGCGGCGGTGCTCGAGCTGCTGCCGGCGGCACTCGATGGGCAGTTGACGCGTGATGAGGATCTGACGCACTTCGAATACTTCGTTCTTGCGTCTCTGTCTGAGGTGCCCGGGCGTACCTTGCGCATCACAGCGTTGGCGTCGCAGACCAACGCAACGCTTCCGAGGCTTTCCCGGGTGCTGACGGGGCTGGAAAAAAAGGCGCTGGTGGAGCGGAGCGAGTGCAGCGAAGACCGGCGTGCCAAGAACGTGACGCTCACCGAAACGGGGTGGGCCAAGTTGGTAGGCGCTGCTCCGGGTCACGTTGAGCATGTGCGCGGTATGGTTTTTGATCAGCTCACGCGTGAGCAGGTGTCGGAGCTGTCCGACATCACCACGCAGTTGTTGAAGAAGCTCGACCCCGAGGGGCGGATGTTCGCTTCGCTGGGGAAGTAGTTTTGGGGCGCTTCGGAACGGCCAGCGCTGATAGCATTCCCGCTTTCGGATAGCGTTCCAGCCATCGGATGGCGGTAAACGGCTATCCGATGGCTAAAGCGCTATCGGCGTGCATGTCAGCTAACCAGTCCGAGCGGTGGCTACGGCGGTTTTTGGGCAAGTTCGTCACGAAACCTGCAGGCCACCATTGATGTCGTAGGTAGCGGCAGTGATGAACCCGGCATCAGGACCCACCAGGAACGAGATGAGGGCAGCCATCTCATCCACGGTGCCTACGCGACCCACCAGGATATCCTTCGACATGTCCCGCTTGCGCTCCTCCGTGAGGGTTCCTCCCATGATGTCGGTGTCAACCGGACCCGGCGCAATGCTGTTGACCGTAATGCCGTGCTCACCCATTTCCCGTGCGAGCGCACGCGTAAATCCGATGATGCCGGCCTTTGACGCGCTGTAGGCCACCTTGGAATAGGTACCTCCGCCACGCTGGGCGGAGATCGACGAAATGCTCACCACACGCCCGAGCTTCCGCTCGATCATCCCGTGCAGCACCCGCTGCGTCACGAGGAACGTGCCCGTCATATTGACTGCGAAAACCCGCTCCCAGGCTTCCTTGGTTTCCTGCATGAACTCGGTGGGGGAGCTGATCCCCGCGAGGTTCGCCAGTGCCACAATGGGCGGCAACTCGGCTTCGATCCGGCTGATCGCTGCATCAACGGAAGCCTCATCGGACACGTCGGTCGCCACACCGATTGCCTGAACGCCGTGCCGTTGCGCGATGTCCGCCGCAGCCTCTTCGGCAGCGGCCCCGTCGATGTCGAGAATCCCGATGTTCCAGCCCTCGCCGGCCAACCGATTGGCTGTTGCGCGACCGATTCCGCGCGCGGAAGCCGCGCCTGTGAGTACCGCTGTACGGCTTGAGGGGAATTCTGCTGGTTCGGTCACCTTTGCTCCTGATGCTGATCGTTGTGATGGATGAAATGCTCGTAGTCGTCATAGGTCTGGTTGATGTGGGCCTGCATCGCTTTTCCGGCCACTTCGGCATCACCGGTCCGGATAGCGTCTAGCACCAACGCATGGTGCTCAAGGGCGTGCTTCTGCACTTCAAGGAACGACGACGTCTCCCGCCGCATGCTATACAGCAGCTTGCCCAGCGGGCCCAGAATGACCGGAATGAAGGGGTTCGCCGACGCCCGGAAAACTGCTTCGTGGAAGGCAAGGTCAGCTGTGGTCACAGCGTCGAGGTCTCCTGCCTGATGCGCAGCCTGCAGCGCCGCGTTTGCGTCTTCCATGCGGGCAAGGTCCTCGTCGGTGGCATGCAGTGCAGCGAGTTCAGCAGCCCCGATCTCAACCATGCGACGGATTTCCAGGAGCCGGAGTGAGACGTCGGGCGAAGCGGACGCCGCGGTCGCGGAACGCAGGATCGCCTGCAGGTCCGTCCACTGTGCGCTCGGGTTGACGTACGTTCCCAGTCCGCGCCGCACCTGCACCACATTCTGGGCCTGAAGCTTCTTCAATGCCTCCCGCACGGTCAGCCGGCTCACCTCCGTCGCGGCCGCCAGTTCGCCCTCAGACGGAAGGAACTCACCGGGAGGATAGGTTCCGCTGATGATGCGCTCAAGGATCTCTTCAAAAACGGACTCAGCCAGCGAAGCGCGTGCCACCAGCACACCCCCCGGCCCGGCTGACGGGGTGCAACGCTGCTCTGAACATCCGCACCACGTTTCCTCCCCAAACACTTGTCAGACGTCATATGTCCGGTGCTAGTGTGACACTCAGCACATCGCTCGTCAATGTACTTCGGGCACGTGCAGACCCTAAGCCGGCAACGAGGCTTGCTTAGCTGACGAGGAGCACCAATCACGTGGACATACAACTTCTTTTGGCGCTGGTTCTTGGAATAGCGACCATCATCATCCTTGTGCTGAGAACGCGCCTCGACGCGTTCGTGGCACTGCTTATTGCCGCCCTGGTCACCGGGCTTGTAGCCGGGCAGGCACCGCTCGAGATCGTTTCGGCCATCACCACCGGGTTCGGCAATACCCTCGCATCCATCGGGATCGTGATCGGTCTGGGCGTGGGAATCGGAAAGATTCTCGAGGTGTCCGGTGCCGCCAACGCGCTGGCTCTGGCCTTCCTGAAACTGTTCGGCAAGGGGCGCGAACCCTGGGCAATGGCAAGCGTCGGGTCGCTCGTCTCCATCCCGGTGTTCTGTGACTCCGGCTACGTGATTATGAACCCGCTGGCCCGCTCCATCGCCAGGGTAAAGCGTGCCGGCTACATCACGCTGGCACTGGCCCTTGGCTGCGGTATGACGCTAACGCACCATATGGTTCCGCCGACGCCGGGTCCCCTCGCTGTTGCCGGTATTCTCGGCACAGATCTGGGAGCTCTCATCCTTGCCGGGCTTGCGTTCACCATCATCCTGTTGCCGGTGGTCGTGTTCTACGCGAAATGGATCGGGCCGAAGATCGAGCCCGGCATGTCGGAGACCATCCGCGAGACCGTGTACGGCCGCGCCGCCACGCACCAGCATGGCCGGACAACCACCGCGCTCGCAGACCATGACGATCACGCGTCAGGTGACACCGCTGCCCGGGCCATCGGCGCAACCGGACCATCCGAGGATTCCGAGTACGGCTCCACCATCGACTTCGACAGTTCCGAACTGGGCACGCCCCCCGCAGGAGCCAAGCCGCACAAGGTTGGAGCCTTTGTTGCTTCCCTGCCGCTGGTGGTCCCGCTGATCCTCATCATTCTCAACACGGTGAGCGGTGCAATCGACCAGAGCAACCAGGGAGTTGTCGGTACCGGCGAGTACGAGCCCTCCGCGTGGGCCGTCCCACTGGCCTTCATCGGTAACCCCGTGGTTGCCCTCGTGATTGGCGTCATCCTCGCCGTGTATGTGCTGCTGCCCCGTTGGACTCCGCGTTCCAAGGTGCAGGGCTGGTTCGCTGATGCTGCTGCGTCAGCCGGGCTCATTCTCCTCATCACCGGTGCAGGCGGTGCCCTCGGTCAGGTTCTGCGTAGTTCAGGCGTCGGCGATGCCCTCGCTGAAGCCATCGCAGCGACAGCCCTTCCAGCCTTCCTGGTCCCGTTCCTGATCGCGACCCTGGTGCGCATCGCGCAGGGCTCCGGCACTGTCGCCATGATTACCGCGGCTTCGGTCACGGCTCCGCTGGTCACCTCGATTGGCGTTGACCCCCTGATCGCGGCGCTTGCCTGCACCGCTGGATCCATGGTGTTCAGCTACTTCAATGATTCCTACTTCTGGGTGGTCACCCGCTTCTCAGGGCTGGAAGGGACCGCGGCGCTCAAGGGCTGGTCAGGAATTACGACGGCGGTGTGGGCCGGCTCGATCCCGCTCCTGTTCATCGCCAACGCGATCCTTGGCTGACCGCGTAACTCTGCCTAACTAGTGCACAGCACTGCTCCCCGGGAATTCTTCCCGGGGAGCAGTCGTGTGCTGAGACGTGCCGGCGCTAACGCACCCTGATGTTCGATGGTTTTCCCGCAACGTCCCTGGGCTTCAGCCCGGCCTGTTCCGCCTGCAGCATGCACCACTTGCGCGGCTGCATGCCCACGAGCTTCTGCACTGAGCCGTGGTGCTCCTTGATGTAGGGAGTAGCGATGCTGGCGAACAGGGAAACGCTGAGCCCGTGCGGACCATGCAACATCTGATCAGCCAGAACCGACCGCCACGCCTGCCTGAGCGCTTCGGCCGCTATCTCTTTGCTCCCGTTCAGGCTCTTCAAGCGGCTGGACAAGTGCTTCTGCATGCGCGCATGCTCACTGATCATTACGGTTTTGACTTGCGCGGCGGGGGCTTTGAGAGTCGCAGCAGAAGTCGTGATGAGGGACTTCGTCGTAGGGGGTGATGGTACCGAAGGCGGCTTGCTCGACGCCGTGGACTCCGCGGTAAGAGTCAGCTCCGCGAGCTCCAGGTGCAGCTTCGCGATTTCACGGTGGATCTCGCTGACCCGCTTTGCGACGTCGGTGCGAGCAGCCGGTGCTTTTGCCGGAGCCGGGCGCAACTTCGCTTCAACTCCGGACGACATGCTGCACCGGAAGAGCGCGCATAGTGCCCGTGCGAGGGAAAGCCGTGCGTCGTCGTGGTCATTCAGTAGCAGGGGGGAAGGGTTCGGCAGAGTCTGCACCACGGAGGCGAGTTCTTCCAAGGTGCCGTAAACCTTGCCGAAGCGGATCCGCTCCACCACGGTGGCTGAATCGATCTGCGGCGAATACACGCACTGGGCGAGCCTCAGCTCCTGGTCGTTGAAACGCGCGAAGTGTTGCGGTAGGACGGACCGCCGTATGACCATCCGGACGGCGTCGAGCTGGCGCGAGACCTGCTCGATCGGGTTCGGCACATCGGCCCCGTTGGCCAGGAGCCACTCCTTCCCCGTATCTGCCGCGAACGAGACAGGAGCGGGGAACCTCTTCCACTCGCTCAGCATCAGGCAGCCGGTGCGGGTGTTGTAGAAGAACCAGTCGATCTCGGCGACCGGAAGCCCCGGCGCCTCCACCCGGCAGTTGGCGAACGCCCAGACGTCGTCGTCAAGCAGGGAATGCAAGCGGGTGACATCACGGTCGGCAGGACGATGCGCGGCCGAATTGGTGGAAGGAAAGTACAGCAACGTCGGGCCTTCGTGGGTGCCGGGGATGGTGAAGGCACCCCACCGCCCCCAACCAGCCGCGCAAATGCGCTGCGCTCATCCTAATCGAGGAAAACCCGTACCCAGCAGAACCCGGTGCCGGTCCCGTTAGGCTGAACGGAATGGCCGCAACCCCAACCCCACTCCGCACATCCCTTCCCCGAAGCATCGCCCGCATACTGCTCGGAGCAATCCTCCTGGCAGCAGGCACCGTCCACTTGACGGTCGCCCGCTCCGAATTCGCAGCGCAGGTGCCGTCCTGGTTTCCCCTGCCCACCGACGTCGTTGTGGTGGGGTCAGGCATCGTCGAGATTCTCCTCGGCGCTGCACTGATTCTCCTTCTGCGGTACAGGGTTCTCGTCGGTTGGATCGTCGCTGCGTTCTTCATTGCCATCTTCCCCGGCAATATCGCCCAGTACGTTGAGGGTGTAGACGCCTTCGGTCTGGACACCGACCGCGCACGGCTCATCCGCCTCTTCTTCCAGCCGCTGCTGGTGTTATGGGCGCTGTGGTCCACCGGTGCATGGCGCGACCGCCGATTGCTACGCTCCTCAGGTGAGCACCAACGCCACTAACGGCATGAGGCAAAGACCGCGATGGGACGTGGCGTCATCGACATAGACGTGGTCATCGCGCTCATCGGAGCCGTCATTCTCATTGGCCTGGGCTCGATCTTCCGACACTCCTTCATCACCAGCCCGGAATTCTGGTCCGGACTGGAAAAGCTCGTCTACTTCGTGTTGCTGCCGGCACTGCTGGTGACCGGCCTCGCCGGAGCCGACTTCGCATCCATTGAACCCGGTCCCATGGTGCTTGTCCTGACAGCATCTGCGACCTTCTCTGCACTGCTCGCCTATGCCGCCCGCCGACCCGCCACCGGCAGGGACGGCCCGGCCTTCACCTCGGTGTTCCAGGGAACCGTCCGCTTCAACACCTATATAGGAGTGACGACGGCGGCAGCCCTCTTTGGATCCAACGGCATCGCCATCGCAGCGCTCGCCAACGCGGTCCTCATACCGTTCGGAAACCTCGCCTCAACCATCGCGCTCGCACACTACGGACACCACAGGCTCCGCGGCTCCGCATTGATCCTGGCGGTATTCGGCAACCCGCTGATTCTCGCGTGCGCCGTAGGACTCGCCGCAAACCTCATCGGTTCCGCACCGGGTATGGGGGACTTCCTGAGCGCACCGGTGCCGGCCGTCGTCGTACAGCTCATTGCCGCGGTGCTGGGACTGCTCGGGGGAGCGGCACTTCCCATCGGCCTCTTCTGTGTTGGAGCAGGGCTGCGGGGGCGTGCTTTTCCCCGCGAATCCCTGCGGCCCGTGGCTGCCGCCCTCCTGCTTCGCTTCGTTCCGGTTCCGGCAGCCACCCTGGGACTGTGTGTCCTGCTGGGATTCTCCGGGCCGGCCGCCGTCGTCTGTGTGGTTTTTCAGTCACTCCCGACGGCAACGAGTTCCTACGTCTTTGCCCGGCGCCTGGGCGGAGACGCCGCGCTCATGGCCCAGATCACCGCCGCCCAGACCGTCCTCTCCGGCGTAGTGCTACCGGCCTGGATCCTCATCGCGCTGACGGTACTGCTGTAGGTCGCTAGGATCGATCCATGAGTATCAGCGAAGCCGCAACAAGCGAAGCGGCAGAGACCACGCTCGTCACCCTCAGCGACATCGAAGCCGCTGCTGAACGCATCAGTGACCTGGTTCTCCGTACACCGATCATCCAGCTGCCGCACCCGCAGCGCCCGGATGAGGTACTCCACTGCAAGGCCGAGTCCCTCCAGCCCACCAGTGCCTTCAAGCTGCGCGGCGCCTACAACACCATTGCTCAGGTGCTGGATCATGCCCGCGAACACGGCATCGTCGCCCAATCCTCCGGCAACCACGCCCGCGCCGTCGCCTGGCTGGCACACCGGCTCAACCTGCGCGCCGTGATCGTCATGCCGGACGCCGCGCCGCTCCCCAAGATCGAGGCAGTCCGCGCGCTCGGCGCCGAGGTGGAGATAGTGCCTTCCGCCCTGCGTGACGTCCGTGCCCACGAGCTCGTCGCTCAACACGGGTACGTCCACGTGCCGCCCTATGATGATCCCCGCATCATCGCAGGCCAGGGAACTGTGGGCCTCGAGATTATGCAGCAATTGCCGCACGTCGACACCGTCCTGGTCCCCATTTCCGGCGGCGGACTCATTTCCGGTATTGCGACGGCGGTCAAGGCCCTCAATCCCGGAACCCGAGTGATCGGGGTGGAGCCGGAACTCGCCGCTGACGCCGCCCAGAGCTTCCGCGAAGGACGCCGCATCACCTGGGAGCAGGAACTCACGTACCGCACCGTTGCCGACGGCCTCCGCACACCCGCGCTCGGTGTCCACCCGTGGGAGCACGTCAAGCGCTACGTCGACGACGTCATCACCGTCACTGAAGAACAAATCCTCGCCGCTATGCGCCACCTCACCCTCGCCGGCAGACTCGTGGTTGAACCGTCCGGTGCCGTAGCCACTGCCGCCTGGATGCATGACCTCGTGCCGTCCGGAAACACCCAGAACGACGGCGGCACAACGGCCGCCGTCGTCTCCGGCGGATCAGTGGATCCAGCCCTCCTGGCCAAGGTGCTGCAGCAGGCGGGCTAGAGCCGTTCGAGGAATCTGGCGAGGATATCCACCCAGACCCGGCGGGCGGCGTCGTTCGCTTCTCCACGCACCGCCGACTATTCGGCCACTCGCGCCAGAAACTTCCGGATTCTCACGTTCAGCTCCGCTACCTGCCGCTTCACGACGACGGCGGGATCCGGGTTGATCTCATTGACCGGCGGCGCCTTGCGTACGTTGGCAGAACAGATGAAGTCGGCGCAGATCAGCGTGCCGACCGTGTTGCCATTCCTGCCTGACTGGCCGGCACGTTTGGCCACCCAGAGCAGGACGTCCTCCTTGGAGAACACATCGCGGCAGATCTCGCACAGTACCGAACGGTTTTTCTTAGGTCCGCCCTCCGGCGCTCGCAGGAGGACGCCGGTGATCCCGGTTTCATTCGGCACGATGAGATAACCGCGGAGCGGCATCTTCCCGTCACGCCAACCGAGGAAGTCGAGCTTGTCCCACTCGAGCGAGTCGAAGTTCGCTGGGAGATTGAGTTTGGCGGTTTCGGAGCGGGTGGCATTGATGAACGATGACCGGATGTCGCGGTCGCCGATTTTTTGCATGATGGATCGCCTTACAGATGGGTGTTCGAGGGCATGACACAGTGGCCCTCCACCTGCACAGGTTCGGCAGGGAAGGGCTAGTCGCGTTCCTCACAGCTGGCCACAGCGGCCGCCTCGCTTCCAATGGCCGCGCTGACCGGAGCGGTTAGCAGCATGTCCATTCCCTTGGATCCGTCGTCGAATGTCTCAATTTCCTACCGTTGCATCTTCGCAAAGTGACGCGCCAGGGGCAACGCAGACGCAAGGGTGTTGCGCGTCACGTCACTGGACCATACAGTTGTCGAAGCGCTTCGACAATACCGCATCCACATCGCTCAAGGACCGCCTCCATGCCCACTGATCAGCCCTTCCCGAAAACCGATGAGCTCGTCTTCGGCGGCGACTACAACCCGGAACAGTGGCCTGAATCGGTGTGGCAGGAAGACGTTCGCCTGATGCGGAAGGCACGCGTTAACCGAGTGACGGTCGGCGTCTTCTCGTGGTCTTCCATCGAACCGCGGGAAGGTCACTACGAGTTCGGCTGGCTGGACAAGGTCATGGATCTGATGGCGGAAAACGGCATCGGCGTTGTCCTTGCCACACCGACCGCCTCGCCGCCGCCCTGGTTCTCCCTGGCACACCCGGAAGCCCTGCCGGTCACTGCGGACGGTGTGCGGCTGATCCATGGAAGCCGGGACACCTACAACCCGGCGGCTCCTGCCTACCGTGCCGCAGCCAAACGCGTCACCACAGCCCTCGCCGAGCGCTACTCTTCCCACCCGGCGCTGAGGATGTGGCACCTCCACAACGAATACGGCACGGTTTCCTACGGTCCTGAGACGGATACGGCATTCCGGGGATGGCTACGCGCGAAGTATGGAACCCTGACGCAGCTGAACGCCACCTGGAACACCGCGTTCTGGTCTCAGGGGTACGGCGAATGGAACGAGATCTTCGCCCCTCAGGCCACCCAATACCTACCCAACCCTTCCCAGCTGCTGGACTTCAAGCGCTTCTCGGCTGACCTCCTGAGGGACTGTTTGCGTGACCAGGTGGACATAGTCCGAGGCGTCCGCCCTGACGTTCCCGTCACCACCAACTTCATGCTCCCCAGCTGGAACCACTACGACCAGTGGGACTTCGCCGCGGAGATCGACGACGTCTCCGTTGACCACTACCCGGACACCCCAGGCATCGAGGGGAACATCCAGGTTGCCTTCGGCAGTGACCTCGCCCGCTCCTTCAACGCCGGCCGCCCATGGGTACTGATGGAACAGGCCACCACCATGGTCTACAACTACGCCCAAGGGCGGATCCTCGCACGGGACCCAGGCACGCTGCTGTTCAGCACGCTTCAATATCTGGCCCGCGGCTCCACCGGATCCCTGTTTTTCCAGTGGCGGTCGCCGCGCGCGGGCGCGGAGTTCTTCCACTCGCCGATGGTTCCGCACGTCGGCGAAAACTCCCGTACATTCCGCGAAATCGTAGAACTCGGCACCACGCTGTCTACCCTGCACGAACTTGCACAGGCCCCGGTTGCCGGGCGTCGGGTGAACCAGAACCGGGTGGCCATCGTCTGGGACTCCGCTGCGTGGTGGTCGACGGACACCAGCGCTCTGCCGTCCACCGACGTCGCTTTCCTGCCCGCAGTGAAGGCTGTCCACCGTGCGCTCTGGCTGCTCGGAGTCAACGTTGACTTTGTCCGGCTCGATCAGGACCTCAGCGGCTACAACCTTGTCCTGGTGCCCAGCAAGCTGGCTGCCTCGGACGCCGAAGCGGAAACACTGCGAGGCTACGTCGCCGACGGCGGACACACCGCCATCTGGTACTTCTCGGGCAGCACGGATGAGAACCTCAACGTCCGGTCAGGCGGCTTCTCCGGAGCGTTTGCGGAGCTCCTCGGCATCCGCGTTGAGGAACACTTCCCGCAGCTTGCCGCCACCGCACTGAAACTCAGTGACGGATCCTCCGCAGACTGTTGGGCCGAAGCGGTGGAGCTCGCCGGTGCCGCCAGCATCGCAAACTTCACGGAGTACCCGCTCGCTGGCCGCCCCGCGGTTACACAGCATGCGTGGGGTTCCGGCACTGCTCACTACATCGCCACCCGGCTCGGCGAAGACGCGCTGCGCGACCACCTGCACCGCATCCTGAACGACGCCGGCGTCCACCCGGATCATCCGGCCGCCGGTTACGGTCTTGAGGCGGTCCGCCGTTACGCCGGCGACTCCAGCTACCTGTTCCTCCTCAACCATTCAGCGGAGACGGCGGAGATTGACGTGCACGGTCACGACCTCCTCAGCGATACCCCGCTGGACGGGCCCACCGCCCTTCCTCCGGGTGTTGCGCTGATCGTGCGGGAAGTGCGCTGACTACGGTGGCCGACCTCTTCTACACCAGTCCGGCAGCCACCTGGCTCGACGGCCTGCCCCTGGGCAACGGCCGGCTCGGCGCGATGGTGCTTGCCGGCGATTCGACTACCCGCCTGCAGATCAATGACAGCACCGCCTGGTCAGGCAGCCCGGCCAGCGAGCACC
>NZ_JAROKN010000065.1:0-15692 GCF_029455255.1 Arthrobacter vasquezii
CACTTGATCCCGCGACCGCTCGCACGGCCGGCTCTTCCCCGGCCCAGCTCGTGCTGACGGCAACAGCGCAGGATGTCACCGCCGTCGTCGTCGGTGGGGAAGTGGTGGCCCGGAACGGGCGCCATGTGCGGCTGGGGGATCCGGGCACGCTGCTCGCCGCGGCGATTGCGCGGATGGACGAGGCAGCACCAACAACGAAGGCCACAACGGGGAAGGCACTCTCATGACGGGCGCTACAACGATCATCACCGGCATCGGCGAGCTCATGACGCAGGACGCCGAGCAGCGGGTTCTCAAGGACGCGGCGATCGTGCTCGAGGATGAGCGGATCGCCTGGCTCGGTCCGGCCGCAAACGCTCCTGCCGCTGATTCCCGGTACGACGCCGGTGGCCGCGCCTGCCTGCCCGGCTGGGTGGACAGCCATACCCACCTGGTGTTCGCCGGCGACCGAACCGCGGAATTCGAGGCACGCATGGCCGGGCAGTCCTATGCCGCGGGCGGGATCTCTGTGACGGTGGACGCCACGCGGCGCGCCTCGGATGAGGAACTCGGCTCGCTCGTGGCCCAGCGGGTGGCCGAAGCCGGAGCGAACGGAACCACCTACCTCGAAACCAAGACCGGCTACGGTCTCAACGTCGAGGAAGAAGCCCGCAGCGCACGGATCGCCGCTGCAACAGCGGACGAGCTGACCTTCCTCGGAGCACACCTCGTTCCGCAGGGGTGGAAAGCGGACGACTACGTTCAGACCGTCACCGGACCCATGCTCAGCGCCGTCCGGCCCTACGTGCAGTGGGCTGACGTATTTTGCGAAACGGGCGCGTTCACACCGGACCAGAGCCGTGAAGTGCTTCGCGCATGCCGGGACGCGGGTCTGGGACTTCGGGTGCACGGGAACCAGCTCGGCCCGGGGGAGGGCGTGCGGCTCGCTGTGGAGGAGGCAGCGGCCAGCGTCGACCACGTGAACCATTTGGAGCTGTCGGACATCGACGCCCTCGCAGGTTCCTGGTCCGGCTGGGAGGGTGATCCGGACAGCCGGGGGACGGTGGCAACCTGCCTGCCCGCGTGCGATCTGTCCACCCGCCAACCCCTCGCGCCCGCCCGGCAGCTGCTGGATGCCGGAGTACCCGTCGCGCTTGCCTCCAACTGCAATCCGGGGACGTCCTACACCTCGTCCATGGCGTTCTGCGTAGCTACGGCCGTGCTGCAGATGGGACTGACGGTTGCCGAAGCTGTCCGCGCGGCAACCTACGGCGGTGCGCTTGCCCTCCACCGCGAACAAACAACCGACGACGGCGGCCGGCTGGCCGTTGGGTCGCTCGCTGTCGGACACCGCGCGGACCTGCAACTGCTGGACGCACCGTCCGCAACCCACCTGGCTTACCGTCCGGGGATGCAGCTGACCCATGCGGTGTGGCGCGCCGGGCAGCGCCTCCGTTGAGTTTTTGTCGCCTAGTTGCTGTTTCACGACGCTCAGAACAGCAGATAGGCGACAAAAACTTCCCGGGGAACCGTTTTTGTACGCTTTGGCAAGCACCGAAGCGTACGGCACCATGAAGGCATGCCAACCGCCAAAACCAGCCAGCCGTCGTCGTTATCCCCGACCGCCCGCCGGAAGAGGATCAAAGCGGAAATCCTGATTGTCCTTGGTCTGTCCCTCGGCCAGGCCGGGGTTTACGCGGTGGTGGAGTTGATCGACAAGCTGACCCGTGCGCCGCTGGCTGCGCAGACCACCAGGCTCAATCCGGTTCTGGACAACCGGCAGTACTTCGATCTCACCTACCAGCTGCTGGGAATCTTCTTTGCGCTGGTTCCCGTGGTGCTTGTGCTGTTCCTGCTCACCCAGCCGGGGAAGTCGGCCTTCCGCCGGATTGGCTTCACCTTCAGCAAACCGAAGGTCGACTTCGGTCTGGGAGTGGGGCTGGCCGCGGTGATCGGGGTGGGAACGCTCGGGGTGTACGCCGCGGGCCGGGCACTGGGGCTTACCACTGCGATCATCCCGACGGCGCTCGACACCTACTGGTGGACGCTGCCTGTGCTGGTGCTCTCGGCGATCCGTCACGCGGTGCTCGAAGAGGTCATTGTGGTGGGCTACCTCTTTGAGCGGCTCCGGGAACTGGGCTGGTCAGTCCCGGTGATTATTGTGACTTCGGCGCTCCTGCGAGGGAGCTATCACCTGTACCAGGGGATCGGCCCGTTCATCGGGAACGTGATCATGGGGCTGATCTTCGGCTACGCCTACACGCGCACCAAGCGGGTGATGCCCCTGGTGATAGCGCATGCGCTGCTGGACATTGCAGGCTTTGTCGGCTTCGCGCTCTTCGGCCCGGCTATCGGCATCGGAAGCTAACCCCCGGCCACGCGGCCTGGGGAACCAGCGTCCGAAAGAACCAATTAGATCCGGACCGCACCCTTCGGGGTTTCGAACGCTACCGACATGATGCCGGGCGTGCCGTTGGGGGCGATCCACTCGACGTCGACGTCGTCCAACGGGTGGGTGACGGGCGTTCCGAGCCACTCTGTGACGCGCTCTGCCGACCCGGCGATGGTGAGCGCGCTGAGGCGCACGGACGCGGTGCGCGCCTGGGATGGGTGGAGGGACTCCGTGCCTTCATCCCAGCGGATCATGTAGGGGACCTGAGGGTCAGCGATGAGGCCCTTGATGCCGATCTGCTGCCAGGTCAGCTCCTGCCCGTCCGGGAATTTGCGGTTACCGGGGACGGCGCTGCGGCCAAGGCGGTCCTCGAACGGGGCGAGGTCATCAACGGCTACGCACCAGCCCATCCAGCCGCCGCCGGCCTCGGACCGTGCCCGCACCGCCTGGCCAAATGGAGCCTTGTCCGAGGCTGGGTGGTCAAGGACCTCGACTACCTCGAGGTACTGGCCGTTGACCAACGGAAAAATCATGTTGCGGGTGCCAAACCGCGGGTGGATTCCACCCTTCACGAATTCAACTCCGAGGGCGTCGGAAATCCGTTCCGCAGTAGCAGTCAGTCCGTCAGGTTCGCAGGCATAAGACACATGATCCAGGCGCATGGCCCCATTTTGGCACTTTGTGATGGAGGCCTCGACTAAGGGTTACCTAAGTCACACCGCGGGCGACGATGTTCCAAGCAAAACCCAAGGTCAGAGCCGGATAGTTGCTTCACACAGGGAGCCCGGTTCCGAGACCGCCGGAGTTTCCTGCCAGGGACGCCCACTGGGTGTCCCCCTTGAGTGGGGCCGACCGTTTTCCCATAGACGCCGAACGGCCCCACTCAAGCATCCTCTGCCGCACGCGCGCCTTTCACGGCTACTACGCCAGCCGGCTTCATTTCACGGCGAGTCACACAAGTTGCCCTCACCCGCGCTGGTCAGGTTTCCTAATACGAGGTAACGAGTGACAGTGCGGCAGGTTCCACCCGCCATCAGCCCCGGCTTGCTGTCCGGCAACCCTCCCTCGCGGCGGGGTGCCCCGGGTGAAGACCAGGCCCTGCATGCAGTGCAGGAGCAAGCGCGATTCAGTGAGGCGGCAGGGTTTTGACAGGCATCACCACAGCGGTTCCGCAGCCGGAAGCGGGGCTGGTTGACGGCGTCGTCGTGCAACGGTTCCGGATTGGCCCGTTGGCGCTGGAAACAGGCGGCCATTTGCCCGATGTCGTCCTCGCCTACGAGACCTGGGGCACGCTCAATGCCGATGCCTCCAATGCGGTGCTGATCGAGCACGCACTCACCGGCAGCTCACATGTAGCGCGGGGCGAGTCCTCCGAGGATGGCTGGTGGGACGGGTTGGTGGGTCCGGGCAGAACCATCGACACGAACCGCTACTTCGTGGTGTCCATCAATATGCTGGGCGGCTGTTACGGATCCACGGGGCCGGCGTCGCTTGATCCGGAGGGCAAGCCGTGGGGTTCGCGTTTCCCCTTCGTCACCATCCGCGATTCCGTGCGTGCCGAGGCACTGCTCGCAGACCTGCTGGGCATCTCCTCCTGGCACTCCGTGCTGGGTGGGTCAATGGGAGGCGCGAGGGCTCTTGAGTGGGCTGTCACCTATCCCGGGCGGGTGCAACGGTGCGCCGTCATCGCGTGCGGAGCAGCGAGCACCGCGGAGCAGATCGCCTTCGCGCAGGCCCAGGTGCAGGCCATTCGCCTCGACCCGCGGTTCACCGGCGGCGACTACTACGGAAGCGCCGGTCCCGAGGATGGGTTGGGCCTTGCCCGGCGCATCGCGCACATCACCTACCGTTCGGAGGCGGAACTCGTACACCGGTTCGGTCGGGCAGCGCAGGGTATGGAAGAGCCTTTTGGGTCGTCGGTGCCGGGCGGGCGCGGCCGCTACCAGGTGGAGAGCTACCTGGACCATCAGGCGGAAAAGCTGGTCCGGCGGTTTGACGCCAACAGCTACGTCATCCTCACTGAAGCGCTCATGAGCCACGACGTTGCCCGTGACCGGGGGAGCCTCAGCACTGCACTCGCAGCTGCCTCGGCAGAGTTCTTCGTCGCGGCGGTGGATTCGGATCGCCTCTACTGGCCTCGCCAGTCCGTTGAACTGGCGTCCGCATTGCCCGGGAACGTTGCCGTCCACACCATTGAATCTCCCATCGGCCACGATGCCTTCCTCACCGAGATTGCGCAGCTTGAGCCCGCGCTGGCAGCAGCGTTCTATAGCAACACCGACGACGGCGATGTCAAGGAGAGCGCCTCAGCGCTACGGTTGCGCGCGGGCTGAGTCGCAGCCTGCCGCAGCACGCAGCCGGCACAGTTCAACATGCCACTATGGAGCTATGACGAATTTTTCCTCGACTGACGGTTCTGCTGCGCCCTCCTCCGCCTCCTCCTCCGCCTCCGCCTCCGCCCCCGAGACCGGGCCCGGGACCGGCCCGGCCTCGACCGCACCGACTGTCGTCTGGTCGAAGCCCGAAGACGAGCGCTCCGGCTCGCCGCTGCTGGTGCTGCTGCACGGACACATGGCCAACGAAGAAGACCTCATGGGTATCCTCGACTTCCTGCCCGACGAGTTCACCGTGGCATCCGTACGTGCGCCCGTCGCCCTGGGAGCAGGTTTCACCTGGTTCCCGCTGATGCAGGACGCCGCCTATTCGGTCGACAAGGTCACCGCCGCCGTCCAGGACGTCATTGACTGGGTCGACTCCATCAAGCAGTCGCACTCGAGCGTCACCCTGCTCGGCTTCTCGATGGGCATGGCAGTGGCAAGCTCCATGCTGCGTGCCCGGCCCGCAGACTACGCGGCCGTCGTCGGGCTCTCAGGGTTTGTTGTGCCGACCGACGGCAGCACGTTCTTCAACGACAGCGCGCTTGTTGCGAAGCCAGTGCCGTTCTTCTGGGGCCGGGATCAGGAAGACCCGGTCATTCCCGCCGATCGAATCGAGTTCACCCACGGCTGGCTGAACCGCCACACCAAGCTCACCAAGGTGCTCTACGCGGGCATGTACCACAGCATCAACGCACAGGAACTGGGACATGTGCGGGAATTTCTGCAGATGGTGGTGCCCGGCGTCAGCCGGACACCACTGTCACGGTAACGCCGTTACGGTGGCGGGTTAGACTCCCGAATGTGAAGAAAGAAACGCTCTGGGACGCAGGAAAACGCGCGGACCCCAACAGGTCAGCCGCCTACATCCAGCGTTTTGAACAGCTGATATCCGAGGGTGCGGACTTACACGGGGAAGCCCGGTGCGTCGACGCAATGGCTCCCCGAAATGCGCGTATTCTCGACGCCGGCTGCGGGCAAGGCCGGGTTGGCGGGGAACTGGCGCTGCGTGGCCATTCCGTGGTGGGAGTTGACGCGGACGCCCAGTTGGTCGAAGCGGCGAGGGCAGCCCACCCAGGGCCTGTGTGGCTGGTGGGAGACTTGACAGAGCTGGATCTGCCGGCCCGCGGAGTGGCTAAGTCCTTTGACGTGATTGTCTGCGCAGGAAACGTCCTCGCCTTCCTTGCTCCGGGCACGGCGCCACAGGTTCTTGCACGCCTGCATCGCCACCTGGCGCGCGGTGGACGCCTGATCGTCGGGTTCGGCGCCGGGCGCGGCTACACCTTCGACCGGTTTTTCACTGACGTCGCCGGCGCCGGCTTCTCCGTCTCCTTGCGCCTGGCCACGTGGGATCTTCAGGCCTGGACGCCAACATCGGACTTTCTCGTTGCGGTGTGCGAAGCCGAAGCCCGCGATGCCTGCGTTATCCCTGCACCACTGTCACGGTAACGCCGTTCACCGTCACGGAATCACCGGGATGAATCTGGCGTCCCCGGCGATCCTCGATCTCACCGTTGACTTTCACCAGGCCGTTCTCGATGAGTTCCTTGGCCTCCACCCCATCCTCGGCAAGATTGGCCAGCTTGACCAACTGGCCCAGCCGGATCATCGAGTCACGGATAGGCACTTCAGTGGCGGCGCTGGTCTCATCGTTTATGCTCATGGTTACATTCTGCCCGCCGGAAGTGACCGGCCGGAACAGGTCAGTGCCCTAGGGTTTAACGGGTGTCTCGAGCCCCCCACCTTCCCGCCGTCATCGGCCTCCCGCTGGCAATATCCTCCGGCGTAGCCATTCCGCTTCAAAGCAGGATCAACGGAGCACTGGGGCAAACGCTCGACGACGGACTTGCAGCCGCGCTCATCAGTTTCGGTACCGGATTGGTGCTGATGATCCTGATCTCGTTGCTGCTTCCGCGCGGACGGGCGGGCCTCGGCCAGCTGATCCCTGCCGTGCGGCAGCGGCGGTTTCCCCGCATCTACCTGGCCGCAGGGACCATCGGTGCGTTGTTTGTTTTCTCGCAGGCGCTCACCATCTCGGTCCTTGGAGTCGCGCTCTTTACGGTCGCCGCGGTCATGGGCCAGACGCTGAGCGGACTCGCCGTGGACAGGCTCGGGATCGGACCCGGCGGGCGGCGCATAATCACCATCATGCGGGTAATCGGCGTGACGCTGACGGTCGCGGCAGTTATCTGGGCAGTCTCACCCCGCCTCGGCGGAACAGGTACGACGGCGGCACTCATCCTTCCGCTCCTGCTTCCCATCGCAGCCGGCATCCTGGTGAGCTTCCAACAAGCCATGAACGGAACCGCCGCCGTGCAGTACGGCACACCCATTACCGCCACCCTGATGAACTTCATTGCCGGATCGGTCGTGCTCCTCGCCGCCTGGCTAGTGAAACTGGTGCTCACCGGCCCTCCTGAACCGCTGCCGGAAGAGTGGTGGTATTACCTGGGCGGGCCGATGGGATGCATCTTCATCGGTATCGGCGCCCTCCTGGTGCGATCCCTGGGTGTGCTGCTCACCGGCCTCGGAATGATCGCAGGCCAGCTGCTGGGTTCGCTGGCACTGGACCTTGTGCTCCCCACACCGGGGACCGTCGTCGTCTTCGCCACCGTGGCGGGACCGATCCTCGCGCTGGGGGCCATCATCCTGACCACGCTGCCCTGGAACCGGCGCCTGCTGCGACACTGATCCAGGAAAAGATCGCAGGCAACGAGAAGGCGGGTCGGGACCACCCGAAAGAAGTGGTCCCGACCCGCCTTTGGCTAGCCCGGGATACTACCGGTCGGCCAGTTCGGAATCGTGGTCATGCTCCGGGTGGAGCCCGCCGCCGCTTTCGGTGCCGCCGCCCAGCGGGTTGCCTTCGAAGCCGCCCTTTTGCTTGAAGTTACCCTTCACGTTGTCTCCAACGCCGTTCACCGCTGTCGTGTTCATGGCGTAGGTGAGGGTCAGATGAGCAATCGCATCGCTCATCTGGTCCAGTGACTCAACGCTGACGTTGCTCAGGTCATCACATTCTGCGTGGTAGCAGGCATCGTAGGGTTCGCCGGCAACGCCACCGAACAGTTCTGCCTGCTCCTCGGTCTTGATGCCCTCTGCACCGGTGAACAGTCCGCCTGCGGGAATGCCCTCTGCAATGAATGGTCCGTAATCACTACGTCCGCTGAACGCTGTTTCACCTGAGGCCAGTCCCTCAGCTGCGAAGTAGTCGTGGAAATCCTGCTCGATCTGACCGGATCCCGCAGGACCCTCAGCAGCGCCGGGACCGACAGGGAAGGCCGAGTTGTCACCGTCGTACACGAAGCGGCCAAAGTTGGCGGAGCCGATCATGTCGAAGTTCAGGTACAGCCCAACCCTGTCCAGCTCTCCCGTCTCCGCGAGGTCTGCGACATAGTGCTCAGCGCCGAGGAGTCCCTGTTCTTCTGCACCCCACCAGGCAAAGCGGACCTTGTTTGCAGTCTTGACCTTCTGCATCGATTCCGCGACCGCAAGGATTGCGGCGCTACCCGTGCCGTTGTCATTGATGCCGGCACCGGCCACCACGCTGTCGAGGTGAGCGCCGACCATCACCACATTGTCGGCGTCGCCGGTTGCGGTTTCCGCAAGCACGTTGTAAGTCGCGCGGTTCTCGGAGACGGTGTCCACCGTCACTGTGCCCGTGACGTTCTCGCCGATCAGGCTTACGCCCACGTCGAAGCTTGCTCCCAGGACCGGAATATCGATTCCCGGCGCCCCGAGGGTGCCGTTGATCGGACCGGTGCTGCCTTCCGATCCGGCATTAAAAATGACGACGGCGGTGGCCCCGGCTGCTTCTGCGTTGCTGGCCTTCTGCGCGAACGAACAACTGCCACGCTGTATCAGCGCAATTGATCCGGCTGCGAATCCATCGAAGTCGGTGGCTTCACACCCGCTGGTGTTGGCGCCGGCGGTACCGGTGGTGTCGACGGCGGTGATAGCGCCCACCGCTTCTCCTGCCCCGGAATAGGTCATGGTCGCGAAGGATTCCGCTGCGTAAACCTGTGATTCCGGGCTGATCTGGGTGAGGACCGAAGGGCTCAGCTGCTGGAAGTACGGGAACATGAATTCCTGCACAACGGGGGAGTACCCAGCAGCCTGGAGCTTCCCGACCACGTAGGCCACGGAGTCGTCATATCCCGGGGTTCCGGATGCCCGGGTGCCGTCATTGGCATCGGCGATCGCGTCCAGGGATTCAAGATGACCGACCACCCGGTCAACCGAGACGGCGGCGCGGAGCTTTTCAGAGGTGTTGTTGTTGCTGTTCTCGTGGGTTGGCCCGGCAGTTGCCGCCAGCCCTCCCGAGGCAACGAGCGCGAGTCCACCGGCAAATGCAAGCGATGCTCGCCGAAAATGGGCGCGCTTAAGTAGAGCGTTTGGGATCACCGTTGTTCCTTCTGTCGCAAAGGCGTGCCTACGGTTGCAGACACTCGAACCCCTGTGACGCGGATCACGGCACAGGGGTGCGTTCAATCTATGGACAGTTGTCCCGCCGCGTCAAGGGCTCCCTACCCGCCGGTAGATCACCGGTGGGAGACCGCCTCATCACCGGTAGAAAACCGCCCCCATCACCGGTAGAAAACTGCCCCCAAGGCGCGTAGGGTCGGAACTCCCGAAGCGGGGAACTATGTGAGGCAAAGGAGATTTCCCATGGGCCTAAGCAACATCATCAGGAGCGCCGCCGGCCGATTCGCAGGCGGAGGCAGCGCCGGAACAACCCGAGGCGCACCGCGGACCGGCGGGATGCGAACGGGACGTAGCGGCGCCAACCGCCCCGGTTCCGGTGGAGTCGGCGGAATGATCCGCGGCATCCTCAACCGGCGGTAGTCAGGAAGCTGTTTTCACTACGAGGACGTCGCACGGAGCGTTGTGAACAACGCTCCAGGCGACGCTCCCCAGCACTCGCCCTAGCCCCTTGATGCCCACATTGCCTACCACGAGCAATTGGGCGCCCGAGCGCTCGGCCTCTTCCATCAGGACGTCCTGGGGCTTCCCGCGGCCGGCAGCAGGGCGAATTTCCACCCCCGGGTGCTCACCGCGCAGTTTGGTTGCCACTTGCTCTGCCATCTCCAGCGCACGCTCGGCATCATCCAGCACCCAGGTTTCGCTGCCGATCTTGACGATCTCCGTGTTGCCGGTGATGTGCGCGCTCAGAACGACCAGTTCGGTTCCCAGCCCCTGCGCGAGCGTCGCTGCCCGTGATGCCGCCTTATAAGCGGTTTCGCTGCCATCGACTCCCACAACCACATTCCCTGCCATGCTGTTCCTCCTTGAACGGTGAATCCCGGGCGGTTCCCGCGCCGGACCAACAGGAACGACCTTAGCGCCAGCGAGCAGGCAGGCGTGTTTCGGTAGGCTAAGGTAGTAGCTTCGCCCGCCTGGTCCGGCACGGCAGTTCGCGTTGAATTCCGGCTGCTGGGCCGTTCCGCACGGCACAACGACGACCGCACCCAGCGGCCTGTCCAAACATGTAGAGGATGGCATTCATCGTGGCCAAGCAGGTTTCAGCCCTGGACCCAATCATTTCCCTCGCCAAGCGGCGCGGCTTCGTCTTCCAGGCCGGTGAAATCTACGGCGGTTCCCGCTCCGCCTGGGACTACGGACCCCTTGGCGCCGAGCTCAAGGAAAACATCAAGCGCCAGTGGTGGCAGTCAATGGTCCGTGGGCGCGAGGACGTCGTCGGTCTGGACTCCTCGGTTATCCTTCCCCGCCAGGTATGGGAAGCATCCGGCCATGTCGAAGTATTCTCCGACCCCCTGGTGGAGTGCCTCTCCTGCCACAAGCGCTACCGGGCTGACCACCTCGAGGAAGAGTATGAGGAGAAGAAGGGCAGGCCCGCGGAGAACGGCCTGGCGGACATTGCCTGCGCCAACTGCGGCACCCGCGGCCAGTGGACGGAACCCCAGGAGTTCTCCGGTCTGCTGAAAACCTTCCTCGGCCCTGTTGCCAGTGAAGAGGGCATGCACTATCTACGGCCCGAAACCGCGCAGGGCATCTTCGTGAACTTCAACAACGTGCTCACTACGTCCCGCAAGAAGCCACCGTTCGGCATCGGCCAGATCGGCAAGAGCTTCCGCAACGAGATCACACCCGGAAACTTCATCTTCCGCACCCGTGAGTTCGAGCAGATGGAGATGGAGTTCTTCGTCGAGCCCGGCACCGATGATGAGTGGCACGAGTACTGGATCAAGGAACGGTTCGACTGGTATACCGGCCTCGGCATCAACCCGGACAACCTGCGCCTCTTCGTCCACCCGCAGGAAAAGCTGAGCCACTACTCCAAGGGCACCACGGACATCGAGTACCGCTTCGGATTCTCCGGCTCCGAGTGGGGTGAGCTTGAGGGCGTCGCCAACCGCACCGACTTCGATCTCTCCACGCACTCGAAGCACTCCGGCACAGAGCTGAGCTACTTCAATCAGGCCACCAACGAGCGGTACACCCCCTACGTCATCGAGCCTGCCGCCGGGCTGACCCGCTCCTTCATGGCGTTCCTCGTGGACTCCTACGCAGAAGATGAGGCGCCCAACGCGAAGGGCGGCGTGGACAAGCGCACCGTCCTCAAGCTCGATCCGCGTCTTGCTCCGGTGAAGGCCGCCGTTCTCCCGCTCAGCCGCAACGAGGACCTCTCGCCCAAGGCCAAGGATCTGGGAGCCCAGCTGCGGAAGAGCTGGAACATCGACTTCGACGACGCCGGTGCCATCGGCCGTCGTTACCGCCGCCAGGATGAAATCGGTACCCCGTTCTGCATCACCGTGGACTTCGACACGCTCGAAGACCAGGCCGTCACTATCCGTGAACGCGACACCATGGCCCAGGAACGCGTTTCCCTCGACAAGGTCGAGGGCTACCTGGCGCAGCGGTTGGTAGGCGCGTAATTGGCAATCCAGTACCGCCCCTGGCGTGACGGCGACGACCTCGAACTCCTGCAGGTGTGGGGAGGCCCGCCGAATCCGCAGGCAGAGCAGTCCCGGGCACTGTTCCGGCCGTCGTCGGATTCCCCGTGGCTGCGCTGCATCGTGGCAGAAGATGCAATGGACGGTGTGGCCGTGCCGGTCGCTGCCGCTTACGTCTTCGAGCCGAAGCTTCATGATCAGCGGCTCTGGGCCTACGTTGAGGTCAGCCAGGCTCATCGGGGAACAGGGATTGCCGCCACGCTCCTGGGAATGCTCCGCCACGAAGCCGGCTCGTCGCCGTCGGGCGTTTCCACGCTGCGGGCAAAGGTGGTCCCCGGATCTGACGGCGCTGCCTTCGCAGCGGCGGCAGGCTTCCGGGAGATCCAGCGCTCGCGGATCATCGAGGTTGCACCCGGAGCGCTCGCGGTACCGAACTTCGACGACGACGACGGCCCCCAGCTTGAGGAGGCTGCAACCGGTTCGGTTGAGCTCACCAGGGCGGTGACCGAGTGGTACAACGCGGTGCACTCGTGGGACCCGGCTGATATGACGCTGGGCCAGGCGCAGCAGTTCCTGCTCGCTGATACGGCAGGTGCCGGTGGTGCCGTGGTCCTGCGTGACAAGCCCAGGAGCGCCGGCGGTGCGATTGCGGCATTCGCGCTGAGCTACACACAGAGCCGAACGGACGCGCCGGCAGACGTGCTCATCGGGTGCGACACAGGCCTGCGGCCCAGCGAGCAGAGCGCTGCCGTCGCGTCGCTGCTGGCGATGCTGGTGTATCAGTACCCCGTGCAGTTGGAGGTTGATGACTCCATGACCGCGCTGGTTGAGGTGCTTGATCCGCTGCTTGCCACTGGTGCCGCCAGGGTCGTGGCGGAAACGCGGGTTGTCAGCGACTGACCGAAGTCCTGTCGCCTGCGTCACCCGCGTCGCCTAGATCATCCGCGGCGGTAACGTCCGGCCGCGGCGTCCCGTGCATCCGCTGCAGCACGCTCGGCCTCGGTCAGCGCACCTCCACCGAGATGGGCAGGCTGCCACCACGCGCCAGGTGGCGGCACCAGCGGAAAATCAGCAATCCCGCGGTCAATGCCGTCCTGCAGTTCCGCACGTAGTTGTTCCGTCTCGAGGGCTATGTCCGCGTCCTGGGTATGCCTGATCGGTTCGCTGATGTGAACCCGGATTGGTGCACGCCAGGCCCGGCGGAGTGAGAACCCGTGACCGCGGGTCATCAGCCGGTGTGCTCCCCAGACTGACACGGGAATGAGCGGCACATCGGCTTCGGCCGCAAGGCGTACCGCGCCCGTCTTGAGCTCGCGCACCGTGAAGCTACGGCTCACACCGGCTTCGGGAAGGATGGCGATGTACTCGCCGGCGCGAAGTTTTTCGAGCGCACCCTCGTAGGCCGCGGCGCCTGCGCTGCGGTCGACGATCACGTGTCCGCAGGCGGAGATGGCCGGTCCTGCAAACCAGTGCGACGCCGCAGCCTTGGTAATCAGAAACTTCAGTTGGGCGCGGGTATGCTTCCACAGCACAAGCTCGGCAAACGCAAAGTCGAGGTAACCGAAGTGGGTGATAGCGAACACCGCTCCCTCTCCAGGCACAGGCGTTCGTGACACCCCCGTGCCTGCGTGCGCGGAAGGCAGATGTGATTCGCCGCTGACCATGACGCGCATCCGGAAGATCCACCGCAGCAGCAGACCGCTGTGCACCAGCATGCGGTAGAACCGGACGCTCTGCTTCGGAACCCAGGCCATCGTTCAGACGCCCCGCTTCGAACGGGGGGAAAGGGACAACGGGTTCACAGCGTGACGCCGAGCGGTGAGGGTTCAACGAGCACGTCCGCAGCGCGCCGGAGGTACTTCGCGTCCACCGGTGCGCCGGTGTCGTCGGAGAAACTCTTCAGCAGGTAAGAGGCGCTGAGCTCGTGCCATACGGAAAGTTTCGTGAACATGAAGTGTCCGGCACCGGTCAGCGTGACGTACCGGACGTCGTCGGCAATGTGCTGAATTCGCTGCGCGTATCTCAGTGACTGCCGCGGCGAGGTCCAGCGGTCCGCGTCCCCATGGACGATGAGCACTCTTCGTCCGGACACCTGCTGCAGCGGCGTTGTGCTGTCAAGCCATGGTGCCAGGGCTACGACGGCGCGGACCTGCGGATCATCCGCCGCGCACAGGGCCGTCAGGCCACCCATCGAGTGGCCCAGCAGGTAGACAGGCTTGCCGGGGTGACGCTTCCGGATCTGCTGCAGCGCCCAGCGCGCATCGTGCAGCGCGGACATGTGCTCGCCGTTCCATCCTCGCACCCTGTTCCGCAGGCTCCAGGTCTCAAGGCCGGCCGGGGATCCCCAGGAAGAAAGCAGCCGGGCAAACGGAATCATCCGTGCCGGGCTCAGGTGTCGTGACCGCACCGGCTCGAAGCTGTTCGAGCGCCCACCGTGCAGCACCAGCACAACCCCGCGTACGGCGCCAGCCGCCGGCCGGACCGTCACTTCCGGCGCATGCGCCATTGACCCGTCCGCATCCTGGTCGGCTTCACTGAACCGTTCCTTCGCCATGCACCCTCCACTCACTTCCGATCCGGATACACACAGGCCATGCGCTGCGTCCCTGCTCCCGACCGCCATCCTGCGTAGAATCCTCGGGGGACTCCGCACCAGGCAGGCCGGTTTCCATCCTGCCAGTAGTACACCGACAGCAAGGAACGATGAGTGGGCCACAGCCATATCCATCCTTCTGACGGGGCCGCTCCTCCACCCAACCCGGAGCAGATCGCTGCCCTGTCAAGAACGCGCCGGCGGGCGAATTTTCTCCTCGCGGCGATCCTTGTTCCGCTCGGCGTCATCACACTCGTCGCGATGATGATGCTGTGGCCGGGCGCCGACCGGTCCGGCATCACCGTTGCCGATCCGCTCGCCACCGCGCCCGGCACCTCAATGGATGTGGGTACGGTGCAGCGCGTGGTTTCGGAGGACTGCCCGTCCTCCCAACCAACCGTCGACGCCGGCGGCGAAGCGCAGCAGTGCCTGGTCGCCTACACAGAGCCTGACTCCGGCGGCTCAGCCGTTCCGGTGGAACTCAACCCTGAAATTGCACGTTCCGGTCAGGTGGAACCGGGCGATTCAATCCGCTACCTCAATCTCGACGGTGTCATCAACGGTGCAGGCACGCCCTACATTTTCGTGGACTTCGTGCGCACGCTTCCCGTGGCAGCGCTCGCGGTGCTGTACGCCGTCGTCGTTGTTTCTGTTGCCCGGTGGCGCGGACTGCGGGCGATCATCGGACTGGTGGGCGCGCTCCTCGTCCTGGCACAGTTCATGCTGCCCGGGCTGATCGAGGGCAAACCTCCCTTGCTGCTGGGGCTGGTGGGCTCGGTTGTCATCATGTTCGGGGTCCTCTACTTTGCGCACGGCTTCTCGGCGCGAACCTCGACGGCGCTGCTCGGCACGATCTTCGGACTCGCCATCACCGCGCTGCTGGCAGCCTGGGCCACGGACACCGCGAACCTCACCGGTGTGGGCAATGACAGCGCAAGTGCACTGATCAATGCAGCGCCTGAGGTCTCGCTCTCCGGAATCATCCTCTGCGGACTGATCATTTCCGGGCTCGGTGTGCTCAACGATGTGACCATCACCCAGTCCTCGGCGGTCTGGGAGCTTTACGAACTGGCGCCAGGAACGTCCACGCGGCGGCTGTTCGCCGGGGCCATGCGCATTGGGCGCGACCACATCGCCTCAACGGTCTACACGATTGCCTTTGCCTACGCGGGCGCCGCCCTTCCACTGCTGATCCTCGTGTCGCTACAGGACAGTTCCCTGATGACCGCCCTGACCAGCGGTGAACTCGTTGAAGAGGTGGTTCGTACCCTGGTCGGATCAATAGGCCTGGTTCTTGCCATCCCGGTTACCACGCTGGTTGCCGTCCTGGTGGTCAAGGCGGTCGGCCGTGGAGCCGGTCCGGTCGTCTCCAGGAAACAGCACGACGGCGCACCCACCCCTGCAGCGCTCGCCGCCGAGGAGGCGCCTGGGCAGAGTAGAGG
>NZ_JAROKN010000066.1:0-14843 GCF_029455255.1 Arthrobacter vasquezii
GGCTGGTGCCGGTGGCGGCGCTGATCGTAGGGCTCGCCGTCGTGCTCTTTTCCGGCGTGCTGTTGTCGACGTTCGGTGAGGGAGTCACCGATGCTGCACAGGCCGACGTCGGTGCTGACCTCCGCGTCCAGGGCCCGCCGTTCTCGGTGGAGCAGGTTGAGGAGATCCGGTCGGTCGAGGGCGTCGCGTCGGTGGCCGCGGTGACGGATCTGGGGACCCTGCGCGCGGAGACGGGTGGCCGGCAAACCAAGGACGTGAACCTGCTCGCGGCCGATCCCGGTGCGGTGTTGAGTGTCCAGGAGGACCTCGCTGGTGCGTTCCCGCCGGCGTTGCTGAACGCGTTGGAGGGCGATGCTTCGGATGGAGCTCTACCTGTAATCGCGTCGCCTGCACTGGAGCTTGCGGAAGGTACGGCTATTGAGCTGCGTTACCGCGGGACGTCGGTGGACGCGGAGGTGGTGGGCATTGGGCCGGAGGACGTGGTGTTCTCGGCGTCGTCGGTCTGGATGCTCGTGGGTGAGCAGGCGATTGGCTCTGTGCAGGAGCGGACGTTTGAACCGTCCGTGCTTCTGGCTGACCTGCACGATGGCGCAGCTTCTGAGGCTGTCATGGATGCCGTTGCGGACATCGCCGGCGTGCCCGTTTCGCAGCAGACTCCGGAGCAGCAGGTTGAGCGGACGCTGGAATCGGCGTCCGGGCGGGGGCTCCAGCTTGGGTTGTGGGCGGTGATCGGCGCGATGGCCGCGCTGTGTTCGTTGACGATTGTCATGACGTCGGTGGTGAACGCGCCGGCCCGCAACCGGTTGATCGCGCTGCTGCGTACGCTGGGGTTCCCGCCTCGTCGCGATGGTGCGTTGATGTTGTGGGAGCTCGGACCGATTACCGGGGCTGCGGTGCTGGCCGGGACTGCTCTTGGGCTGGTGCTGCCGCTGGTCATTCTGGGTGCGATTGACCTGTCCGCGTTTACCGGCGGTGCTGTGGAGCCGGCGCTGGCACTGAATCCCCTGCTGTTGCTGGGGCTGCTGACTGCGTTCCTGGTGGTGGTGCTTGTCTCGGTGGCGGGTGCTGTGGCGGCTGGTCGGCGGCAGCGGTTGGCTGCGGTTCTTCGAATGACGGATACCTGAGGTGATAACGGTGGGAAACGAAACGCAGCCGCACATCCTGTGTGAGGACGTGGTGCGCATCTTCAAGGGCGAGGGCATTGAGGTGCAGGCGCTCCAGGGGCTCAACCTGACGGTGATGCCGGGTGAGATGACGGCCGTGGTCGGGGCATCGGGATCCGGGAAGTCGACGCTGCTGACCATCCTGTCCGGCCTGGACCGTCCGTCCGCCGGGAAGGCGCAGGTGGCGGGCGTGGATCTGCTGGGGCTCAGCCGCAAGGAGCGTTCGCGGTATCAGCGGGAGACGGTCGGGTTCATCTGGCAGCAGACGCCACGGAACCTGTTGCCCTACCTCACCGCTGCCGAGAACGTGGCGCTGCCCATGGCCATCACCCGCCGGAAGGATGCCGACACTCGGGTGGCTTCGCTGCTCGAGCTGGCCGGGGTGGCGCATTGCCGGAACCGCAAGCCGCAGGAAATGTCCGGCGGGGAGCAGCAGCGGGTGGCTCTCGCCGTCGCGCTGTCGAATGAGCCGAAGGTGATCCTGGCGGATGAGCCGACCGGCGAGCTGGATGAGCACACCTCCGCGGAGGTGCTGGAGGCGATGCGGCGGGTCAATGAGGAGCTGGGTACCACGACGCTGATCGTCACGCATGATCCCACGGTGTCCGAGCATGTAAAACGCACCGTGCAGATCCGCGACGGCCGTTGCTCTACGGAGACCCTGCGCCGGACGGGCCTGAATAACGACGGCGATGAGCACCTGATTGCCGAGGAGTTCGCTGTGATTGACAGGGTGGGGCGGTTGCAGTTGCCGCAGGAGTTTATGGAGAGCCTGGACATGAAGGATCGTGTGCGGTTGGGGTTGGAGCCGGATCATGTGCGGGTGACGCCGGCTTCTGCTGATGGCTCTCCTGCTTCAGGTGCTTCGGAGGAGACGCGATGAGTGACGCTATTGTCGCGCTGCGTGCGGATGGGGTAACGAAAACGTACGGCTCCGGAGAGAGTGCTGTGCACGCGTGCACGGATGTGTCGTTGTCGGTTGCGCCGGGTGAGCTGCTGGTGGTCAAGGGCCCGTCGGGTTCCGGCAAGACGACGCTGTTGAACTGTATCGGCGGATTGGATGAACCCGATAGCGGGAGCGTCTTCGTTGGAGACCTGGAGCTGACGGCAATGCGGGAGCAGGACCGGGTGAGGTTGCGGCAGACGCATCTCGGCTTTGTGTTTCAGTCGTTCGGGCTGATACCTATCCTGACCGCTGCGGAGAACGTCGAGGTGCCGATGCGGCTGGTCGGTATGCCGGCTGCCGAGCGACAGGCACGGGTGGATGAGCTGCTCGATCTCGTAGGGCTGGGAAAGCATCATCATCAGCGGCCGGCGGAGCTGTCGGGGGGTCAGCAGCAGCGGGTCGGGCTGGCTCGGGCGTTGGCGAATCGGCCGAAGGTGTTGATCGCTGATGAGCCAACCGGACAGCTCGATAGTGTCACTGCCGGCACCATGATGGACCTCATCAGCGACCTCGTTCTCAGCCATGAGGTTGCGGCTATTGTTTCCACTCACGACCCGCTGCTGATGCAGCGTGCAGACCGGGTTCTGGAGCTGCATGATGGGCGGATTCTCGGTGCGGGCGCGGGATCTTCAGCGGCCGTTTCGGCGCCTTCGAGCGCGTCGGGAATGATCGAAGTTCCGGCCACCTACAGCGGTCGACGGCGCCGCAAATCCTGACACTGACGCAGGAAAAGCGCAAGAAAGAACGCAGGAAAGGTGACCACGGATAGGGTTCGCTCAGGATTGGTTCAAACTTGGAGTTTTCGGGGATTTCCACTGCTACTTTTTTGGCAGAGCTGGCGATGGGCCAGCCGCCCATCTCGTACAGGAGAAACCCATGTTCAACAACTTCGCCGCTTACCTCGGCACCCTCGCATCGATTGTCAAGGCTCGCGCCTCCCGTGACGAGACCGGCGCAACCGCCGTCGAGTACGGCATCATGGTTGCCCTCATCGCCGTTGCCATCATTGTTGCCGTCACTGCGCTGGGCGGAGGCCTCGATGGACTGTTTGATCGGGTCACCGGGAAACTCACTCCGCTCGCCCCGTAAGCTCCGGCGAATCAACTCGGTTCGTACGCATGGCGACGAAAAAAGCCGTGCGTACGAACCCGGCCCGGATCATCGCAAACAAGCATCGCTACGGAGGATCAGCAATGAACTCGCAACGTGAACGCGGAGCGATAGCTGTGGAAATGGGAATTCTGCTACCCGTTCTTATCCTCCTCCTGCTTGGCATCATGGAATTCGGGCGAGCCTTCAATGCTCAGATCACACTAACTAGCGCAGCCCGTGAAGGTGTCCGGGTCATGGCTATAACTAACGACCCAGTGAAAGCTAAGGCCGCCGCCTCTGCTGCAGGTTCAACGCTCGAGCCCACTCTGACCAACGGGGATTTCAGCCCAGCTCCCACTCCCTGCAACCCGACTGTCACCGGGGAAAATACCACCTTCACCATTAGCTACACACTCAACACTTTGACCGGCATCGCCGGACCATTCACGATGACAGGCAGAGGAACGATGCTATGCGGCGGATAGACCCGGATGGGAAAGATCATGGCGCCGTCGCTGTTATTGTCGCGATTTTGTTGGTCGTCCTTTTGGGATTCGCCGCGATTGTCGTCGATGTCGGAATGCTCTATGCCGAAAAAGCCCAGCTTCGCAATGGCGCCGATGCAGCAGCGCTCAGCATCGCACAGACGTGTGCCGAGGACATCTCAGACCCAAAATGCACGTCATCAGTCTCGGCGGGTTCGCTCGCGAAAGAAATGTCAGATGCCAATGCTCTCGATAATCAGAGCAACCCTAGCAACGTCACGCTCAACGAGGCTGCTGGCAAGGTCTCCGTCACGACGGGGGCACTCGAAGAGGGAACCAGCTCCAATCGAGTCTCGTTGTTCTTCGCTCATGTGCTCGGGGTCACCGACGCAGAAGTGAAGGTGACGTCGCACGCTGCTTGGGGCAAGCCGGTGGCAGGTCCTGCGATCTTCCCCCTGGCGCTCGCCGAATGCAAGCTGGATCTCGCCCCCGCCGCAAGCAACGGATCGGTTCAGTTACTCGAGATGGGCAACAACGGTTGCGGCTGGGTCCCGGGTGGATTCGGGTGGTTGGACACTAATCCTTTGTCCTGCCGAGTATCAATCACAGCCCCATTGAGCGGGTATGTGGGAGCTTGGCATGCTAGTGACCCCGGCGCGAGTGCGCCTTCGGTCTGCGGGTCGTCCGATTTTGATCGAATCAAGGATCAAACGGTGCTGTTCCCGCTTTACGACGCTGAGCGCGGGACCGGTAATAACGCTGAATTCCATATCAAAGGGTTCGCCGCATTCCATGTAACCGCTTATCACTTCGCAAGCTACGACTGGGCTCTGGACGGCACATCCGTCTGCAATAAGTGTATTGAGGGCTATTTCAAGAGATTCGTCACTCTCGACGATGCCTACACCTTGGACCCCAATGCCCCCTCGAACGGAACTAACGTCGTCAAACTTACGCTCGGAGAAGGTTCATGAAGTCCCGCCTGGTCGCCGGCATTGCCGCAGTTGTCCTCGCCCTCGTCGGGGCGATTATGGTATTCAGCTACGCGAATGGCGCCGAGGCGCGCGCGGTTCAGAACCTCGAACCCGTCGACGTGCTTGTTGTTCAGGAAGCCGTCCCTGCTGGGACGCCGGTGGCCGAGCTCGCGACCTCCGTCGTCATCACTCGATTGCCCGGCACCTCTGTAGCTGCAAGCGCTTTGAAGGATCTCGAGAGCTCCCAGGGCTTGGTCACGGCAGTTGAACTTGTACCGGGCGAGCAGTTGCTACAGGAGCGTCTAGTCGATCCCGCCAAGCTGGAAACCAATACCATCGATGTGCCGAACGGTTTTCACGAAATTTCTCTCACTGTGGAACCGCACCGCATTGCAGGCGGCAAGGTCTCGGCAGGAGATGTAGTGGGCGTCTTCATGTCGTTACCTGAAGGCGGTATCGAAGCGCGGCCGGAAGCGGAATCGACTCAACTTGTACTTCCCAAAGCTTTGGTGTCGGCCGTTCAGCGAGCCCCGGTGGTTACCACGGAGGCTGACCCCACTTTGAACGAGCAAGATGCGGCGGCCGCGCAAGCGGAAGCAATGCCCAGTGGTTCCTTGATAGTCACCCTTGCTATCAGCGCAGATGCCGCCACCCGGGTAATTTTCACCAGCGAGTTTGGCACCATCTGGCTTAGCAAGGCAACCGTCGCAGACCCCGACGCGCCTCCCGTGATTATTCAGGACAAGGAACTGTACCGATGAGCCGCTTCCTCCTCATCACCTCGGACAACGCGTTCGAGCAGAAGGTCCGCCTTGCCACAGCGGGCGGGCTGCCGGGCGAGGTCCTTTCTGTGCGGCCAGATCTGCTGGCCCGCCCCGAAGATTTACTCGACCTCGTCGCCGTTCAGCAGCCCGAGGTACTCGTACTCGGTCCGGGCATGGCAGTGGAAGGCGCTTTGCGTCTTGCCACCGTCGTCGATGTCCGCTTCCCGAACGTCAGCCTTGTGCTTATCGCTTCGGATGAATACAGCGTGGCGCTTCAGGCGATGCGTGCGGGAGTCCGCGACGTCGTCGATCCGACGGCCGACATTCCCACCGTTCGCATGCTTCTGGAACGAGCGTGTCATGCATTTGCGAGCCGTGCCCGCACAGAAAACGGGCCCGCTGCTCCCAAGCAGGAGCATGGCCTGGTCATTGGAGTGTTTTCACCGAAGGGCGGTGTCGGTAAGACCACCATCGCTACTAACCTTGCTGTCGGTTTAGGCAAAATTGCACCGATGGGTGTCGTTGTGGTGGACCTTGATCTGCAGTTTGGAGACGTTGCATCTAACCTGTACCTCGACCCGGAGTACTCCGTGCTCGATGCTGTCTCCGCTTCGGCGAGCACCGACACAATGATCCTCAAAGCGTTCCTGACGCCGCACCCCTCCGGGATCTACGCGCTGTGTGCCCCGTCGAACCCGGCTGATGCCGACAATATCTCCGCCGGACAGCTTGAAGTGCTGATCAAACAACTATCGGCGGAGTTCGCGTACGTTGTCCTTGATACCGGTCCCGGGCTGACAGAGCACGGTCTTGCCGCGCTCGAACAGAGCACCGACGCCGTCTGGGTCACCGGGATGGACGTCCCCAGCGTGCGCGGACTCAGGTCGGGCCTCGACGTACTCAGCCAACTGAATCTTTTCCCCGAGACCCGCCACGTGGTCCTCAACTTCGCCGATTCCAAAACAGGCCTTTCCGTCCAGGACATTGAAGCGACTCTCGGCGCACCGGTGAATGTGTCCATCCCGCGGTCACGCGGCATTTCCCTTGCCACCAATCGCGGCGTCCCATTGCTTCAGGAAGAAGTGCGTGATCCCGCCACCAAGAACTTGCGTTCCCTTGTGGAACGGTTCGACCCGAAGTGGCGCGCACGTAGCCAACGCGGTTTACACCGGCGCGTGGTGATCTGATGAAGCTTTCTGAACGACTGAACCAAGCCAACACCTCGGCACCTGCCGTTGTCGATGGAACGCCATCGGTTGGAGTATCCGAGCATCCCACTTCAATCATCGGCGTGCCGGAATTACCTGAAGCGGTCTTCCAGAATGCCGTGGTGACCGGTGCCAGTAGCACAGCCGAAGCACCGGTCACAACGCGCGTGGATGCCTTCGCCGGTCTAAAGCAGCGCGCAGCCGAAGCGCTCTACGAACGGATGGGCGCGCGCTTTAGCGATTCCACTCTCAAGGAGGACGAGCTGCGCGCTGCGGCGCGCGAAGAGCTCAGCCAGGTGATCGACGCCGAGCAGGTACCGCTTACCCCTGACGAGCGCCGTCGTCTCATTCAGGACGTAGCCGACGATGTGCTGGGACTCGGTCCGCTGCAGCGACTGCTCGATGATGAGGACGTCACCGAAATTATGGTGAACCGCTCGGACCAGATTTACATTGAGCGCAGGGGAAAGTTGGTTCTCGCCGACTCAACGTTCCAGTCAGAAGAACAGTTGCGCCGGGTGATCGAGCGCATCGTTTCCAAAGTGGGCCGACGTATCGATGAGTCTTCACCGTTTGTTGACGCGCGTCTCGAGGACGGTTCGCGTGTGAACGCCATCATTCCTCCGCTGGCCGTGAACGGTTCGTCTCTCACCATCCGGAAGTTCAGCAAGACTCCGCTAACGGTCCACAACCTGATCAGCTACGGGACACTCACCCCGGAAATGGCCGAACTCCTAGACGCGTGTGTGAAGGCAAAGTTGAACATCATCGTGTCCGGTGGCACTGGAACCGGCAAGACCACCCTGCTCAACGTGTTGTCCTCATTCCTGCCGCACGACGATCGGATCGTTACGATCGAGGACGCCGTCGAACTTCAAATTCAGCAGCAGCACGTGGTGCGCCTTGAGAGCCGTCCACCGAACACAGAAGGCAAGGGCGCCGTCACCATCCGGGACTTGGTCAAAAACTCACTCCGTATGCGGCCCGACCGGATCGTCATCGGTGAGGTCCGTGGTGGTGAGTCACTGGACATGCTTCAAGCGATGAACACGGGACACGACGGCTCGCTCTCCACAGTGCACGCTAACTCGCCGCGCGACGCAGTTGCACGCCTCGAGACGCTCGTACTGATGGCCGGTATGGACCTGCCGCTGAGGGCCATCCGTGAGCAGCTGGCCTCCGCGGTGAACTTGGTTATCCAGATCTCCCGTTTGCGCGACGGTACCAGGCGCATCACGCATGTGACGGAGGTCCAGGGTATGGAAGGTGATATCGTCACCCTGCAGGACGCCTTCGTATTCGATTATTCCGCAGGCGTTGATTCCTCTGGTCGATTCCTTGGCAAACCGGTTCCTACTGGCATTCGGCCGCGCTTTATGGAGCGGTTCGAGGACATGGGCATTCGGGTCTCACCAGCTGTGTTCGGCACCGCGCTTAGCGGCCAGAGGTAGCTCGATGACTCCTATGTTCCTGTCCGGGACCGCCCTCTGCCTTGTAGCCCTCGGGCTACTCCTGTTTTCCGTGCGTCCGCGACAATCAGCGGTCCCCCTCGACCGTCGTCGTCCGCCGGCTGAGGAATCAGACTCGCAGCTAACCAAGTTTGCCGGCTCGGCCGTGCGGGCAATGGAACGATTCCTCAAGAAGCATCCTCAGCGGCTGTTTCGTCCAGAGGTGCTCGAGACGGCCGGTACGCGCCTAACTCAAGCCGACATTTTCGTGCTCTGCATCGCGGGAAGCATCGTCTGCGTGGTTCTGGCCTCTTTGCTCGGAACAGCTGTATTCGGTTTCGCCATTAGCCCCTGGTTAGCTGCTCATTTCGGCATAGCTGCAGAAATCAAACGACGACGCTCGAAGTTCGACGCTCAACTCGGTGACACCCTCCAACTACTTACAGGTGGCTTACGTGCGGGTCACAGCATCCTACGGGCGATTGACGCCGCTGCTATCGAGGCAGATGCGCCGACCTCCGACGAGATGCGACGCGTGGTCACCGAAACCAGTCTGGGCAAGGACCTGCTTGTCTCCCTACTGGACACCTCCAAACGGATGGAGAGTGACGATTTTGCCTGGATCGCGCAAGCGATCCAGATCAACCGGGAAGTGGGCGGCGATTTGGCAGAAGTGCTTGATCAGGTAGCCGCCACCATCCGCGAACGCAGCGAGATCAAAGGGCAGATCCGGGCGTTGGCGGCCGAAGGCAAGTTTTCAGCCTACATATTGGTAGCCCTGCCCTTTGGCATCGGAGCCATGCTGATGCTCGTAAGCCCGGGATATGTAGACCCGTTGGTCACCGAACCTCTTGGCTGGGTCATGATTGGCGCCTCATTGGTCATGATGACCATCGGGTGTCTGTGGCTACGCAAAATCATCGATCTGAAATTCTAGGAGGGCGGCAATGAACCCGGTTGTACTGGCATCGCTGCTCCTCGTCGCTGCTCCCCTGGGATACCTCGGCTGGGCCCTGCTCAGCCCTGGGAACCAGACGAACAAGGACGTCCAGGAGAACTTGCGTCGAGGCGTCCGAAAGGCCGAAGAAGCACAGGGCACCACACATCCCGGCGCATTGGCGCGCATAGGCCACGCGATTACGCCGTCGCAATACGTACAGAAGCTGGACAAGTTACTCGCGCTAGCTGGTCGCCCTGCGTCACTGCCGCTCGGCAAAGTGTTGGGAGCCAAACCCGCCCTGTGCCTGATTGCGGCCGCTCTCGGGTTGCTGATGACGAACGTGGCCCAGAAACCGATCATTACCGTCCTGGCCATCTTCCTTACGCTGCTCGGTTACTTGATCCCAGACCTCCTCCTCTACAGCAAAGGTCAGGAGCGGCAAAAAGCCATGCAGCTGGAACTGGCAAACACGCTGGACCAGATGCTCATATCGGTCGAGGCCGGCCTCGGCTTCGAGAGCGCCATGCAGCGCGCAGGTGAAACCGGCAAGGGCCCGCTAGCAGAGGAACTCGTCCGGACGCTTCAAGACATGCAGGTGGGACGCAGCAGACGCGAGTCATATCTGGCGCTCGCCGACCGGACGAGTATTCCAGAGCTCCGAAGCTTCGTGAAGGCTATAGTTCAAGCGGACGCCTACGGCATTGCCCTGAGCGGTGTGCTTCGCACCCAGGCAAAGGTGATGCGCGTGAAGCGGCGCCAGCGGGCGGAGGAGAAGGCGATGAAGCTGCCGGTCATGGTGCTGTTCCCGCTGCTCTTCTTCATCTTCCCGGTGCTGTTCATCATCATTCTCGGCCCAGCAGTCATCAACGTGATGGCAACGCTGAGCGGCTCCTGAGTTCAATAGTTCAAATCCACTTAGTACGCAAGCCGAAGAATTCCGCAATGTTTGCACAGCATCATGCAATTCCCGCTCTTCTCCCATTTTGTGAAAGTAGCGTTAGCCCATGGCCCTCTCCCGCCCCAGCGCAGATGACGACGACGCAGAGTCCCTGCGCGCCGTCGGCGCTGAGCCGCGGAGAGCCCCGGGCGGCAGCCACCGTGTAGACAGGACACCTCTCGTGGATCCCAACGTGCTCCATGACCTCGAGGACCAACTCGACAGCCCCGCCGCTGCCCGGGCGTTTGTGCGCGACTACGTTGCCGTCTGGGACGAACGCGACCTGCGAATATCCTCCGCCATTGCGCGCCGGAACCAGGCCGCCTCACTCGACGCCGTGCTCAGCCTGAAGATCACGTCCACCATGGTTGGAGCCACCCAGCTTGTCACGCTGGCAAGCGCGCTGGAAAAACTGCTCCGTGAGGGCAAACTGGAAGAGGCTGAGGCTGCACTCCCGCATGTTCACCGATGCGGAGTACGCACCATGCGTGAGCTAAGACTGCTGCACCTCAACAAGCCGTAAGAATTAAGCCCTGAAAACTCAGTCCACGCGCCGGGGCACCAGCCGGTAGCCCACACCCCGCACGGTCATCAGCCAGCGGGGACTTCGCGAGTCCTCCCCCAGCTTTCGGCGCAGGTTCCCGATATGAACCTCAATGGCCCGCTCATCGGCCTCGCTGATATAGGTATCCGTCCGGTAGTACTGCCCCCGCACCACGCGCACCAGGTCGCCCTTGGTCCGCACGGCGCCGGAGCTGCGCAGCAACTCGTGCAGCAGATCGAACTCGCTCCGGGTCAGCACCAGTTCCTCACCGCGCACGGTCACGGTGCGCGTGTCCTTGTCCAGTTCGAGGCCGTTGTGCCGCAGCACTGAATCTGGACGCGGCGGAAGGTTCGGCTCCTCAGCGGCGGGCGCCGTCGTCGTCGTTGGCTGTTCCTCGCTGAGTCCGCCGCGCGGCCTGCGCAGCATTGCGGCGATGCGCGCCCGCAGTTCACGCGGGCGGAAGGGTTTGGTGACGAAGTCATCGGCGCCGGACTGCAGCGCGGTGAGAGTGTCGATCTCCTCGTTATGCGCGGTCAGCATGATCACGTAGCAGTCGCTGAGACCGCGGATGCGGCGAAGCACCTCGTAGCCGTCAATGTCCGGAAGCCCTACGTCGAGGGTAACCAGCGTCGGGTTATGCTCCTTGACCGCTGCCACGCCATCGCGGCCCTCGGCAGCGGTATGGACAACGAATCCCGATTGCGTGAGCACCGTGCTCACAAGGTTGCGAACGTCGAGATCATCCTCGACGACTACCGCCACACCTGGATCTGGCACTATCTCCTCCTGGCCCCGACAGAACTGTGGTTGTTCAGTTCATCACAAAAGGACGAAACACCGCGACGAGCAGTGAACCGCCGCAACGTGCTACACAGCATACGCGTGCAAAGGTGTTTACGGTCACAATATCGGAACTTTGTGAACCGGTTAGGAGTTATGGTCCTTCTGCTGTATCCGGTGGCCACATAATGGATGGTATGTCCTGGTCTCGGAGGCATGTCCCTACTGTTCTGTGTGCGCGCGCCAAGGCGGCACCGTGAGCGATCGCGTGATGTTCCTGAAAGTGAAGCGCGCCTACTCGAACCTGCAATTCCGCACTCGGGTAGGGCTTTGCGAGCTGCCCCTGGCGCTCCTGGTGGCCGTCATTGCCATCATCGCTGCCATCGTGGCGCCCTCCCTACTGGTAGATCCCCTGTTCCTTGGCGGGCTCCTCCTGCACGCAGGCCTGCTGGCGGCGGCCTTCCTGGCTCCATGGGAGAAGTTCCGCGAGGGTTCCTACGTGGCCATCCCGCTGCTGGACTTCGTGGCCATCTCGCTGACCCGCAATGGCGCAGCTGAGGTGCTTCCGGGCCTGAGCCTCCTGGCCATTTTCCCGGTGATCTGGCTGTCTGCGTCCGGGATCAAGCCGTCACTGAGCCTGCTGTCCAGCTTCGCCGGCCCATTCCTGATCCTCGGCGTTGCTCCCCTGCTGGGGCTCGCGCCACTGAGCCAGTTCGGCACTGCCGTGCTGCTGAGTGTGGCCATGGCTACGGTGTGGACCTCGTTGCGCTTCGCAAGCATGAACTCCGTCTACAGCCAGCGCAAACTCGAAGCATCGAAGGCCGAGGTAGACCGCCTTCAGGGCGAAAACAACGAACGCGAGCTGCTCCTCGAAGCCATCCTCGACACAATCGACGTCGGCCTCGTAGCCCTCGACGCCAACGGCAACCGCACCCACACCAACCGCCAGCAGCGCTCCTATGACCTCCTAGTCCAGGCAGGCAATACCAACGACGACGGCGCCAGCCACCTTTACGCTGCGGACAAATCCACTCCCGTGGCGACCGCCCGGTATCCCGTGCAGCGGGCCGCGGCCGGCGAGACGTTCGCCAACTATCTGGTGTGGCTCGGGCCGAAGGACAACCAGCGCGCCGTGTCTACGGCCGCGACGGCCATGAAAGACGGCGACGGCCGGTTCACCGGATCGGTGATCGTCTCCAACGACGTGACGGACATGGTCGAGGCGTTGAGCGCCAAAGAGGACTTCGTGTCCAACGTGTCCCACGAACTCTGGACGCCGCTCACCTCGATCATCGGGCATCTTGACCTGGTGCTCGACGACGATCACGACCTCCCGCAAAACGTCACCCACCAGCTCTGCGTTGCCCGCCGCAACGCGGAACGGCTGTACGCGCTGGTGTCCAACCTGCTTGCCTCCGCGTCCGGCGCCGCGAGCGTCCATCTGCGGCCAACCGATCTCACCGGCCTCGTTGAGCACAGCATCGAATCGGCGTGGCCGCAGACCACAGGCACCGGAGTGACCCTCGAGGCGGATGTCCCCGACATCCTGTGGACCACGTCGGATCCGCTGCGGATCCGTCAGGTGCTGGACAACCTCATTTCCAACGCGATCAAATACTCGCCCGACGGCGGCACAGTCACCGTCCGCGCACGACAGCACAGCGACGCTGCTCTGCTCGAAGTGCAGGACACCGGCATCGGGATGTCGCCGAATGAGACCACACAGATCTTCGGCAAGTTCTTCCGCACTGCGGCGGCCCGGGAGTCGTCCATTCCGGGCGTGGGGCTTGGCCTATCCATCACCAAGGCGATCGTCGACAGCCACGGCGGGACCATCCGGTGCAGCAGTCAGCCAGGTGCCGGAACCACGTTTACGGTGACCCTGCCGCTCCACCGGTCGGAGCAGAACTAGCTTCTTCGGGGCCTACTCTTCGGGGCCTACTCTTCGGAGCCTTCCGTGCCGAGCTGGGTTCCGGTGCTTTGGGGGCTGTGTTTGGGCGTCTGGCGGTTTTGTCAGTGGCAGGTGATGGAATGTTTTCATGGCGGGGAAGCATTCGGGTTGGGTGTCTGAGGAGACGGCGTTGTGGGCGTCGGATTCCGTCATGGGCCCGTTGGCTGGGCAGTTGTCGCATCATCCGGTAACCAAACGGGATCTTGAGGCGTCGCTTGAGTGTGTGGAGGAACTCGCTACGTTGCGGGCCTGGGTCGATGCCCAGGAAGCGAAGCTGCTGACCCGCATAGCCGAGCTCACTGTAGGGTCCCTCATGGAAGACGGATACGGCACCCTTGTTGCGCAGGAGTACGGGGAAAGCCTCGCGGCCGCTGAGATCGGGCCGGTACTGCGAATCCCGGACGCCTCGGCCGGGAAGCTGATTGAGCAGTCGAAGCTGCTGGTGAACTTCTTCCCCGCCACCGTCGAAGCGCTGCAACTCGGGAAGATCTCCCGCCGGCACGCGTTGACCGTGGCGCAGGAAAGCTGCGGTGTTTCCGAGCAGGAGATCCCGGACTTCGAGGAGCAACTACTGGAGATTGCACGGGGAACAACGGTGGCGAAGCTGGCCAACCGTGCCCGGCGGCTGCGTGAACGGATGCACCCCGAGGCGCTGACCGTACGGCGGGAGAAGAAAGTCCGTGAACGTTCCGTCGCCGTGGATCCTGCCGGCGACGGGATGGCGTGGTTGAGCGCTTACCTGCCCGCCGAGGAAGCGTATGGGATCGAGTACCGGATCGACGTGACCGCCCGTGCCTTGAATGGTCCGGATGAGCCGCGGACGTTGAGCCAGTTGCGGGCAGATGTTTTCTCGGACCTGCTCACCCACACGTGTGCCACCGATCCGACGACCACCACAGCGAACCGCCAGCCCGCTTTGGGGTCCGGTTCCTCCTCCGGACCAAGTGCCGGGGCCTCCTCCGTGCCTTTTCCTGGGTCCTCTGCCGGGTCCTCCTCCGTGCCTTTTCCCGGGTCCTCTGCTGGTTCCTCCTCTGATGGGTATCGCGGTGTGGCTGCGCGGGTGTTCGTCACCGTGCCGGTGATGACACTGCTCGGCGGGAATGAGCCCGCCGAACTCGACGGATATGGGCCCATCGATCCGGACACGGCCCGGAAGCTTGCCGGCCACGCGCCGTCGTTCACACGGCTGCTGACCCACCCGGAAAGCGGAGCTGTCCTCTCGGTTGGCAGGACCAGGTACAAACCACCCAAAGACCTGCAGGACTGGGTACGGGTGCGGGACAAGACCTGCCGGCATCCTGGCTGCAACCGGACAGCGGTACGGTGCGAAATCGACCACACAACACCATGGTCCCAGGGCGGAGAAACCTGCGCAGACAACCTCGGGGCGTTTTGTAAACGCCATCACGTGTTCAAAACCATGGGTTTCTGGAAACACCGGCAACCAGTCGAAGGCACCATTATGTCCACCTCCCTCACCGGAAGGACCTACACCACCCACCCCGAGCCGATCCACGCCCAAGCACCGCCGCAGGCGCCCGCGCCGCCGCCCTTCTAACGGAACGGACGCGGCGGGCCGATGCGGAGGCACCACCCTTCTAACTGACGCGG